>DATFSG010000200.1:0-4828 GCA_035262765.1 Gaiellaceae bacterium
AAGGCAGCGGAGGCGGCGACGCGCCTCGCCGCCTCCGCCGATGCGTTTGCCAGGCGGGGCCGCAAACCCTGGTCCAGCATCAACTTCATCACCGCCCATGACGGCTTCACGCTCTGCGACCTCGTCTCGTACAACGAGAAACACAACGAGGCGAACGGCGAGGACAACCGCGACGGCACCGACGACAACCGCTCGTGGAACCACGGCGTGGAGGGGCCGACCGACGATCCGGCCGTGCTCGAGCTCCGCGCCCGACAGCGGCGCAATCAGCTCACGACGCTGCTCCTCTCCCAGGGAGTCCCGATGCTGCTCGGCGGCGACGAGCTCGGGCGGACGCAGGGCGGCAACAACAACGCCTGGTGCCAGGACAACGAGATCTCGTGGTTCGACTGGGAGTCGGCGGACGGCGAGCTGCTCGAGTTCGCGCGGCGCGTGATCGGGCTGCGGCGCGAGCATCCCGTGTTCCGGCGGACCTCGTTCCTGAGCGGCAAGGCCGGCGAGAGCGGGCTGCCCGACGCGTGGTGGTTCCGGCCTGACGGACGGCGAATGACGAACCGCGACTGGACGAGCCCAGAGACGCGGACGCTCGGCGTCTTCCTCAACGGGCAGGAGATCCGCGAGCGGACGCCGCACGGCGAGCCGATCTTCGGCGACTCGTTCCTGCTCGTCTTCAACGCGCACTCCGAGCCGGTCGTCTTCACGCTGCCGACGCGGCGCTTCGGTGCCCGGTGGACGGTCGAGCTCGCGACGGGAGAAGCGCCGGCCGAGCCGCTCGGCGCGCGGGCGCTCGTCGCCGTGGACGCCCACTCCCTGACCCTGCTTCGGCGAGACTGAGCCGATGCGCATCTACCTCGCGGGGTCGATCTTCACGCCGTACGAGCGTGCGTTCCTCGCCGACTGCGCCGGGCGACTTCGCGCCGAGGGCTTCGACGTCTTCGTCCCTCACGAGCAAGGCCTGGTCGGGCTCGACGCGACGCCCGACGCGGTGTTCGCCGTGGACGCCGGCGGCGTCGAGTCGTCAGACGCGGTGCTCGCCGTCCTCGACGGCCCGTCGGTCGACGACGGCACCGCATGCGAGATCGGCCTCTTCTACGGGCTGAAGCAAAGAGATCCCGAGCGCAAAGGAGTGGTCGGCCTGCTCACCGACCTCCGGGCCGAGCGGCGCGGCGACTTCGCCGTGAATCTCTTCGTCCGCGGCTGCATCGACGCGAGCGGCGGCGCGGTCGTCGACTCGCTCGACGACGCGCTCGCGATCCTGCAGCGCTGGCGCTCCGAGTAAAAAGCCCCTACCAGCCGCTCAGCCCGGCGCCTTCACCGCAGGGGATCCGGGAAGACACCGGGCCGGGCTGGCCGCGGCCCGCCAGAGAAGCCGAGCCGGGAGGGGTTCGATGCACTGGGAATCGAACCACGGCTGGATGAAAAACATTTAAGAGCGACTAAAACTGCGCGCCGGCTCGCGGACGGGCTGCCCGTTGAGGCTGAGGCGGACGATCGCGCCCCCGTCCTCGGCGTTCTCGGCGGCGACGGTGCCACCGTGCGCCTCGGCCACCTCGCGGACGATCGCCAGCCCGAGCCCGGCGCCGGGCATCGACCGCGCCGCTGCCGAGCGGTAGAAGCGGTCGAAGACGAGCGGCCGATCCTCGTCGGCGAAGCCCGGTCCGTGATCTCGCACCTGCAGCTCGCCGCCGACGAGCGAGACCTCCACCGAGCCGCCGTCGCCGCTCCACTTGCCGGCGTTTTCGAGCAGGTTCCAGACGGCACGCTCCATTCGGTCGCGGTAGCCGTCGACGACGGTCGGCTCGAGGCGATCCGCCTCCCACTCGACCGAGGGGAACTGGGAGCGAGCCCGCTCGAGCGAGTCCTCGACGATCTCGTCGAACTGAAACTTCTCCTTCTCGACCTGCGCGCCGCCCCGGGCGAGCTCGAGCAGGCCGGCGATGAGCGAGCGCATCTCCTGCGACTCGCGGTGGAGGTCGTCGAGCAGGCGCGCTTGCTGCTCGGGCTCGAGCTCGATGTCGCCACGCAGGACGTCGATGTTCGTCTGCAGGCTGGTCAGCGGCGTCCGCAGCTCGTGCGAAGCGTCGGCGACGAAGCGCCGCTGCGTCTCGAGCGACTCCTCGAGCGCCGCCAGCATCGTGTTGAACGAGGCGCCGAGGGCTGCGACCTCGTCGTGTCCTCCCTCTGGAACCCTCTCGCTCGGCTCGCCGGTCTCGGCGATTCGCTCGGCCGCCGCGGTCAGTCGGCGCACCGGAGCAAGCGTCGCGCCGGAGACGGCGGCGCTCGCGATCGCCGCGGCGGCGATCGCGCCGAGCGAGACGAGGATGAGGATGAATCGCAGCCGCTCGAGCGCGCGATCCGTCTCCTGCAGGCTGCGCACGACGATGACCGCCTCGTCCACGAGGCCCAGCGCGTTGTCGGCGGCCGGTCTGACGTACTCCCGCAGATGGAACCCCTGGGCTGTGATGTCGCCGTAGAAGGCCGGCGCACGGTTCTGGGCTACCGCAATGGCGCGGGAGTCAGGCCGAAACGGCTTGCCCGACGTCCCGCCCACGATCTGGCCCTGGTTGTCAATGAGCTCTACTCGATTGCCGCTGTAGTCCTCTCCGATCTGACCGTTGCGCTCTACGCCCAGCGCGGTCCTGTGCAGCGAGCCGTCGAGCTGGGCCTGTAGCTCGTGCCGCATGACGAAGTACGTCGTCGCGCACGCGAGCGCGACCACGACCGCGACGACGCCGGCCGCGACGAGCGTGAGGCGGGTGCGAAGGGTCACGGCTCTCGCAGCACGTAGCCAGTGCCGCGAACGGTGTGGATGAGACGCGGCTCGTCCTCGGCCTCCGTCTTGCGGCGGAGATAGCCGACGTAGACGTCGAGCGCGTTCGAGGAGTGGCTGAAGTCGTAGCCCCAGACGCGCTCGTAGATGAGCGAGCGCACCAGCACCTGGCGCGGGTTGCGCATGAACAGCTCGAGCAGGTGCGCCTCCGTCGTCGTCAGCTCGAACCGGCGACCGCCGCGCCGCGCGTCCATCGAGCCGAGATCGAGGCTCAGATCCGCGAAGCGGAGCACTGCCCCCGGCTCCTCCGGCTTGGAGCGGCGCAGGAGGGCGCGCAGCCGCGCGAGAAGCTCGTCGAGGTCGTACGGCTTCGGGAGGTAGTCGTCGGCGCCGGCGTCGAGACCCTCGACCCGGTCGCCGACCGCATCGCGCGCGGTGAGCAGCAGGATCGGGATCCGGTTCCCCTGCCGGCGCAGGCGACGCGTAACGTCGAGGCCGTCGATGCCGGGCATCATCACGTCGAGCACGACGGCGTCGGGCGTGCGCGAGTCGACAGCCGTCAGCGCGGTGTCTCCGTCGGACGCGAGCGCGACCTCGTAGCCGTGCAGCTGCAGCGCACGCTCGAGCGCTTCGCGCACAGCACGGTCGTCGTCGGCCACCAGTACGAGCATTTCGTCTCTAAGTTTGCCGCGAGAGGTGAGAGGGCGCTAAGCGGCTGGTAGTTCGACGACGAACACGGCTCCCTCGCCGGGCTGCGACCGGACCGTGAGGCTGCCGCCCATCCTGGTCACAAGCTCGCGCGAGATGAAAAGGCCGAGGCCGCTACCGCCGACGCCGCGCGTGAGCGCAGGGTCGAGCCGGTAGAACTTTTCGAAGATCCGCTCCTGCTCGCCCGGCGGGATGCCGAGCCCGCAATCGCGGACGGTCAGCCCCACGCGGGCGTGGCCCGCGGCGAGCGCGACCGTGACGTCGCCGCCGTCCGGGAACTACTTGATCGCGTTGTCGATGAGGTTGACGAGCACCTGGCGGAGCTTGTCGTCGTCGGCGAGCGCGATCACACGGACGCCGTTCTCCTCCAGCCGCAGCTCGATCTGCTCGGGCTTGCGCAGGCGGGCTGAGTCGAGCACGCTCTCGGCGAGCGACCTCAGTTCGGTCGCCGAGGTCGTCACGTCCACGCGGCCCTCCTCGAGCTGGCCGGCCAGCAGGATCTGGGAGACGATCCCCGTCAGCCGCTCGGTCTCGCCCACGATGATCTCGAGGAAGCGGTGGTGCAGCTCGGGCGTGATCTAGCGGGAAGCAAATGTGCCCGAACACAAGCCTCTTCGCTAGGTGCTTTCGTGCTCCCGGTTCCAGTCCTCCGCGAGCTCGCGGAGGCCGGGCCCGCGGACCCGGATCGCGTCGCGCGCATGCAGCCGCATCCGCGCTGCGAAGTCACGGTCGTTCGCCCGTAGGACGGAGCGCGCCGCGTACTGCGCGCCCGTGCAGAACGCGGCCACGCGCCCGCCCAGGCCGGGGTGGTGCTTGTCCCAGTAGCGGTGCCGGCCGCGCCACATCTCGTTGATCCGCCGCTCGGGGATTCCCACGCTGAACTGCGACTCGTGGTGCATGACGGTGACTTGCGGGAAGTACTGCGTCCGCCAGCCCGTGCGGCGCAGGCGCTGCGAGAGATCCGTCTCCTCGGAGTAGATGAAGAACTCCTCGTCGAAGAGGCCGACCTCGTCGAGCGCCTCCCGACGCAGGAGCAGCGCGGCGGCCATGGCCCAGTCGACGTCGCGCGTCTCGCTCCCTCCCGACTGGAGGATGCCCGCGCGGCCGAGCGTGAGCAGGCCGAGTGCGGCGGTCTCGGGCGACGGGAAGCGCCAGGCCGACGACTGCGGCCGCCCGTCCGGGTAGACGAGCCGCGGCGCGAGCGCGGCGACCCGCGGGTTCGCGTCGAGGTGCGCGACCATCCGCTCGAAGCCCCAGTCCTCGCTCGTCGTGTCCTCGTTGAGGACGAAGACGAAGCGGCCGGTCGTGGCCCGGATCACGGTGTTGTGGTTGGCGCCGAAGCCCGCCCGG
>DATFSG010000201.1:0-2530 GCA_035262765.1 Gaiellaceae bacterium
CGACGCGTCGATCACGTGCGGGACCCGCCGCTCGTGCTGCGTCATCGAGAGGATCATCGCCTCGACCCGCTTCAGCTGGTGCTCGTCCACCTGGTCGAGACCCTCGAGCTGGTTCCCCAGGCCCGGGATCATCTTCAGGACGCCCTGCAGCGGCCCCATCCGGCGGATCATCTTGTAGCTCGAGAGGAAGTCGTCGAACGAGAACTCGCCCTTCATCATGCGGCGCTCGAGCTCTTCCTTCTCGTCCTCCTCGATCGCCGCTTCGGCGCGCTCGATCAGCGTGAGCACGTCGCCCATGCCGAGGATCCGCGACGCCATTCGGTCTGGGTGGAACCAGTCGAGCGCGTCGAGCTTCTCGCCGAGCGATGCGAGCTTGATCGGCCGGCCGGTGACCGCCCGCACGGACAGCGCGGCGCCGCCACGCGCGTCGCCGTCGAGCTTCGTGAGGACGACGCCGTCGAAGTCGATCCGCTCCTGGAAGGCCTGCGCGACGTTGACGGCCTCCTGGCCGGTCATCGCGTCGAGCACGAGCAGGACGTTCGTGGGCTTCGCCTCGCGCCGGACGGCGGCGAGTTCCTCCATCAGCTCCTCGTCGACGTGCAGGCGGCCGGCCGTGTCGAGGATCACGACGTCGCAATTCTCGGCTTTCGCCTGCTCGATCCCGTCGTGGACGGCCTTGACCGGATCCGAGCGCTCGCCGGCGTACACGGGAACGCCCACCTGCTCGCCGAGCTGGATCAGCTGGTCGATCGCCGCCGGGCGCTGCAGGTCGGCGGCGACGAGCGCCGGCTTGCGTCCCTCCTTGGAGAGCAGAAGCGCGAGCTTCCCGGCGGTCGTCGTCTTGCCCGATCCCTGCAGGCCCGCGAGCAGGATCGTCGTGGGCGGCCGCTGCGAGAAGGCGAGACGGGAATCGGAGGAGCCGAGCAGCTCGGTCAGCTCCTCGTGGACGATCTTCACGACCTGCTGGCCCGGCGTGAGGCTCTTCCGCACGTCCTCGCCCAGCGCGCGCTCGCGCACCCGCGCGACAAACTCCTTGACGACGCCGAAGTTGACGTCCGCCTCGAGCAGCGCGAGACGCACCTCGCGCATCGCGCGGGAGATCGCCTCCTCGTCGAGGACACCGCGCCCGCGGAGTTCGCCGAGGGCGCTCTGGAGCTTGTCGCTGAGAGCGTCGAACATCGGCCGCAGGGTACCGGGCTGGGCGCTAATGTTGGCCGTCGTGCGCGGAGGGGTTCTCGCCATCGCCGCAACTGCGGTTCTCCTGCTCGCTGCCTGCGGGGGCAGCGGGAGCCCGCGCCTGTCCGCGAACGCCTACCGGGCCAAGCTCACGCACATCAAGCAGGAGGCGGCCACCGCGCAGGCCAACGTGGCGAAGGGCCTGCAGGCGAAGAGCCTGACCGAGCTCCAGCAAAAGCTCGACGCATTCGCCTCGGACACCCAGCGCATCGGTGACGAGGTCGCGAAGTTGAACCCGCCCCAGGACGCCGAAGCCGCGAACACCGAGCTCGCGGCGGGGTTGCACGAGACCGCGCGGGCGACGAAGGTCGCGAGCACGAAGATCGCGGGGCTGCACACGCCGACGGAAGCGATCGCCTACCTCGAGTCCAGCCCCGCCAACGCCAAGGGCGCGCGGCAGGTGGACGAGGCTCTCACGAAGCTGAAGAAGCTCGGCTACGCGAGCTCGACCAGCTAGCCGACGAGCGCGCTGGCGTAGTCGCGCGGATCGAACGGCTGGAGATCCTCCAGCGCCTCCCCGACCCCGACGAGCTTCACCGGTAGGCCGAGCTCGTAGGCGATCGGGATCGCGACGCCGCCCTTCGCGGAGCCGTCGAGCTTCGTCAGCACGACGCCCGTGACGCCCACGGCTTCGCCGAACAGCCGCGCCTGCTGGACTCCGTTCTGTCCGGTCGTCGCGTCCACCACGAGCAGCGTCTCGTGGGGCGCTCCTTCGAGACGGCTCGCGAGGACGCGCCGCACCTTCGCGAGCTCCTCCATCAGGTTCGTCTGCGTGTGGAGACGGCCGGCGGTGTCGACGACCACGACGTCACGGCCGCGTGCCACGGCGGCTTCCACGGCGTCGTAGGCGACCGCAGCCGGATCGGCACCGCGTTCGGAGCCGACGAAGTCCGCGCCGGCCCGCTGCGCCCAGATCTCGAGCTGCTCCTCCGCCGCGGCGCGGTACGTGTCGGCCGCGGCCACCACAACCGAGCGGCCGTGCTCGGAGAGCCGCGCCGAGAGCTTGCCGATCGTCGTCGTCTTGCCGGTGCCGTTGATGCCGACGACGAGGATCACGGCGGGTTGGTGCACGACCTGGAGGACCGGAGGCTCGCCGAAGAGCCCGGCCACCTCCTCGGCCAGCGCCGCGTTCAGATCCGCGAGATCGCCGCGCGCCTCGAGCCGCCGCACGAGCTCGGCCGTGGCCCGGACGCCGACGTCGCCGGCGATCAGCGCCTCCTCGAGCCGCTCCCAGTCCGCGTCGTCGCCCGGGTCGAACGAGGTCGCCGCCGCGAGCTCGCCGGTGAGCGCGCGA
>DATFSG010000202.1:0-9563 GCA_035262765.1 Gaiellaceae bacterium
GGCGGTGCGTGCGGACGAGGTACTCCTCGACCGCGAGCAGGAACGACTCGTCCTGGGCCAGCTCGACGAGCTTGCCCTTGGTCGCAGCGTCGAGATCTCCGTCCAGCGCGACCTCGGTGACGAAGTTCTGCGTGCGGCCGGACTGGGACAGAGCAGCCATGCGGAGGAAGATCCGGCGGGCGTCCTCGTTCTGCGAGTTCGCCTCCAGGGACTCGATGTCGTCCAGCCAAAGCGGGCGCACGAGTGTCAAACGCAACGCGCCGGACCGGAGATACGCCGGGTTTCCCTTCCCGGTGCCTGAGCTACATTAGAAAGGAGGTTGCCGCGGATGCAGGAGATGCTCATCTACGGAGTCAGCTTCGATCTGGTCGGCAAACAGCCGATCGTTCTGCTGAAGACCGCGGACGGGAACAAGTTCCTGCCGATCTGGATCGGGCATCCGGAGGCGGCCGCCATCCTGATGAAGCTCCAGAGCCAGACGTCGGTCCGCCCGATGACGCACGACCTCGTGAGCGAAATGCTCGAGCAGCTCGGAGCCTCGATCAGCCGGATCACGGTGACCGAGTTGCGCGAGAACACCTTCTACGCGCAGATCACGGTGCTGCAGGACGGCCAGGAGATCGAGGTCGACTCTCGTCCCTCCGACGCGATCGCGCTGGCCATTCGCGCCGAGGCGCCGATCTTCGCCGCCGACGACGTGATCGCCGAGTCGGCGATCGAGTTCGAGGGCGAAGAGGTCGACGAGGAGCAGCTCGAGGCCGAGGTCCTGAAGTTCCGCAGCTTCCTCGAGGACGTCACGCCGGACCAGTTCGTGGTCGAGAACGGCGACGAGGACGAGTAGCTAGCCCACGAAGATCGCGACGAGCGCCGTCGCGTTGAACAGGGCGTGCACGAGCATCCCGGGCAGCACGCTGTCCGTGCGGTCGCGGAGCCAGGCCAGCCCCATCCCGAACACGACGAGGACGAGCAACGCCTCGACGAGTCCGTGGGCAACGCCGAAGGCGACGCCGACGATGACTATCGACGGCCAGCGGCCGAGGAACCGGAGCAGCGACTGGCCGGCGCCGCGGAAGGTCAGCTCCTCGACAAACGGCGCGATCAGGACGAAGAGGGTGAAGTTGGCCGCGAAGGCGCCGGCGTGCGCGGGCTCCCAGTGCACGTCCGTGATCCCCTGTTCCTTGCCTGGGCTCTGCGGCAGCGGAATGTACGAGACGACGTACTCCCAGAAGAAGATCGCGACGACCACGGCACCCGCGAGCCCGAGCGCACGCCCCCAGCTCCGCGGCCGCCGCAGCGCGAGCAGGTCGTAGCGGTCGATGCAGATCAGGAGGACGATCCCGAGCCAGATCGCGTAGAGGATCGTTCCTTGGGCGAACGTCTTGTACGAGTAGACGCTGACGTGGGAGACGCCCTTGCTGCCTCGGCCTCCTCCGGCGAAGCGCGCCGCGTAGCCGTTCGCGGCGAGCGCCAGGACGAGTACCGACCAGAAGGCGAGGCGCGTGTACAGCGGGCGCGGACGGGGCTGGACAGCGGCGGCCTCCACGATCGCGCAGCATAGGGTTCCGGCCATGCGCCACTTCACGCCGGAGGAGGCGAACGCCGAGCTCGAGCACGTGCGGCCGCTGGTCGAGCAGCTCGTGGCGACCCGGCTCGAGCACACCGCGGCGCTCGAGCGTCAGGAGGAGCTCGAGGGGAAGATCCGCGGCAACGGCGGTGGCATCCCACCCGCCGAGCTCGCCCAGGCGACCGCGGAGGTCGACGCCGTCGCGCGGCGCATGGCGCGCCTCGTCGACGAGATCACGAGTCACGGCGCCCAGGTGAAGGACCTCGACAGCGGGCTGATCGACTTTCCGGCGCTGCACCACGGTGAGACCGTGCTCCTCTGCTGGCAACTTGGCGAGGACGACATCGCCTGGTGGCACAAGGTCGAAGACGGCTTCGCCGGCCGCCGGCCGCTGCCGCTCGACTGAGGAAACGCAGCCCCCGCGGCGAATCCGCTCCTGATGCCTTACTGGCACCGCATCGTCATCGCTGCCGTCGTTCTGCTGGTCGTCACTGGGCTGGCGCGACTGGTCGACTGGTGGCTCTCGCGCAGGCAGGTGGCGCCGGAGGTCGAGACGCGCTACCGCGTGCTCCGGCGCGCGATCACGACGGTCATCATCACCGTCGGTCTGTTCTCCGCCCTGCTCGTGATCCCCCAGGTGCGAGCCGTGGCCGGCGCGCTGCTCGCGTCGACTGCGATCCTCGGCGTGATCCTCGGCCTGGCGGCACAGCAGACGCTCGGGAACTTCATCGCAGGCCTGCTGATCGCGACCTCGCAGCCGGTGCGGATCGGCGATCGCGTCACCTACGCCGACGAGCATGGCATCGTCGAGGAGATCGGCCTCACCTACACCTTTATCCGCACCGTCGACCGCCGCCGGCTCGTGGTCCCGAACAGCAAGCTCGCCTCCGACACGCTCGTCAATTCGTCGATTCGCAGTCGCGAGACGTTCGCCGAGATCCTCGTTCCCGTGCCGCTCGCTTCGGACCTCGAGGCCGCCGTCGACGCGCTGCGTGAGGACGTGGCGGACGAGCGCGACGCGAGCGTCTACATCAGCTCGCTCGACGGGACGGCGACCGTGACGATGCGCGCCGCTGCCTCCGACGAGCTCGCCGCCGAACGGCTCGAGAGCGAGCTCCGCCTGCGCGCGCACCGGCGCCTCCGCGCGCTCGGCGTCTGGACGTGAGCCCCAAGCGCAAGGCCAAGCCGAAGCAGCGACCGCGGCGGAGGCGGCGCCTTCTCCTCGTCCTCTGCATCGCTGTTCCGCTCGTCGTGCTTGCGGCCACGGCAGCCGGCGGGGCCGTCTACTTCAGCTCGAGCTGCGACCTGAGCGCGCTGCGGCCGGTGCGCCAGGCCGACAACTCGCTCGTCTACGGCGCGAACGGTGGCCTGATCGGCGTGCTGCCCGCTGTCGAGAACCGGACAGCAGTCGCGCGCGACGCGATCGGCCCGTGGATGCCGAAGGCAACCGTCGCGATCGAGGACCGGCGCTTCTACCAGCACGGCGGGATCGATCCGATCGGGATCCTCCGCGCGCTCGTCGCCGACGTGAGCGCCGGCCACATCGTCGAGGGCGGCTCCACCATCACCCAGGAGCTCGTGCGCAACCTCTACCTGTCGCGCGAGCAGACGCTGCAGCGCAAGGTCGTCGAGGCCTGCCTCGCGATCAAGCTCGCTCGCGCCTGGCCAAAGAACCGCATCCTCACCGCGTATCTCAACGACGTCTTCTACGGCAACCACGCGTACGGGATCGAGGCCGCGGCCGAGACGTACTTCTCGGTGCCCGCGAGCCGCCTGACGCTCGAACAGGCCGCGCTTCTCGCGGGGCTGCCGCAGGCTCCCTCCTACTACGACCCGCTGCACAACCCGGCCGCCGCGCTCGAGCGTCGCGACGAAGTTCTGCATGCGCTGTGGCAGAGCAAGGACATCTCGGAGGCGCAATACGCCGCGGCGTCCCACGACCGGAGCTTGCATCTGCGACCCAGCCAGGCATACGCGAGCTCGGAGCCGTACTTCGTCGGCTACGTCGAGAACATCCTGCAGGCCGAGTACGGATCGGCGACCGTCCGCGCGGGCGGGCTGAAGATCTACACGACGATCGAGCCGCGCCTGCAGCACGCCGCCGTCCAGGCGTTGGCTACAGAGCTGTACGACCGCCACGATCCGGCCGGCGCGATCGTCTCGATCGATCCCGCTACCGGCGCGATCCGCGCGATGGCCGGGGTGACGCCCGGCACGTCGAGCAACGAGTTCAACCTCGCCACCACGGCCGAGCGCCAGGCGGGTTCGACGTTCAAGCCGATCGTTCTCGCCGCTGCGGTAGCGCAGGGGATGAACCCGTGGGCTACGCGCTACCTCTCCGCGCCGTTCTACTACGCGCCGCTCAAGTGGCGCGTCCGCACGTACGACGGCTCCTACGCCGGCCCGGAGACGGTCGCGGCGGCGACGCTCCAGTCGGACAACACGGTCTACGCGCGGCTCGCCCTCGACGTTGGCCCGGACGCGATCGTTTCGATGGCGCAGAAGCTCGGGGTGCAGACGCCGCTGCAGTCGACGCCTTCTCTCGCTCTCGGAACCGGCGCGGTAACTCCGCTGGACATGGCTTCCGTCTACGCGACGCTCGCCGCAGGCGGCGTGTACTCGAAGCCGCTTGCGATCCGGCGGGTCGTCTTCCCCGGCGGCAAGGTCGGCGGCGGCTGGGGGCAACCAGAGCGGACGCGAGTCGTCCCGGACTGGGTTGCGGCGACCGTGACCCACGTGCTCGAGGAGAACATGCTGCACGGCACGGGGATCGGAGCGCACGTGCCGGGACGCGTCGACGCCGGCAAGACGGGGACGACCGACGACTACGCGGACGCGTGGTTCTCCGGTTACACCCCCGCGCTCGAGGCGACGGTCTGGGTGGGCTACCCGCGCGGCGAGATCCCGATGCTCGACGTGCATGGAGCAGAGGTCTCGGGGCCGACTCTGCCCGCGACGGCGTGGCGGCTGTTCATGGAACGCGCCGACGAGGTTTCGCCCAACGCGGCCTTCCCGGCGCCGCTCTCGCCCGCGCAGTTCGTGCCCTGGACGGGGCGCTACGCCGTCACGGCGTCCCCGTAGTCGGCGTGGTGATGGTTGTCGTCGGCGCCGTGGTGGGGATTGTCACCGTCTCAGTTGGCGGTGCGATCGTGGTCGTGGGGCTGGTCGTCGGTGTCGTCGTCGGCGCGGTGGTACTGGGCGCAGTCGTCGTCGGTGGTGGGGGCTGAGTCGTGTGGGGCGGCTGGGTGTGCGTCGGGTGAGTCGGCGCGGTGGTTGGGGTACTGACTGGAGCAGGGCTGTCCGAGCGCGTCACCGCCCAGGCGAGCAAGCCTCCGCCGAGCGCGAGGAGGACGACGATCGCTGCGATCACAACCGGCTCGCGCCAGAACGGCCGTGGCGGTGGCGGCTCCCGCGGGGCGGGAGTCGGGGTCGGGGTCGGGATGACCCGCGTCGCTGCCGTCTCGGCGGGGGCGATGAGCATCGTCGGCGCTTCGCCGCCGAGGGCCGCCAGCAGCGCGTTCCCGTCTGCTGGCCGTTGTGCCGGGTCCTTCCGGAGCGCTGCGTCGGCGAGCGAGGCGAGGGCCGGCGGTGCGTCGGGTCGTACCTCCCTGACGGCCGGGGCAGGCGTGTGGCGGTGCATGTTCAGGAGCGCGAGCGCCTCGTCGGCGACGAACGGCAACGCGCCCGTCAGCATCCGGAAGAGGATCACGCCGAACGAGTAGACGTCGCTAGCCGGCCCGACCGGCTCGGCCGCCGCCTGTTCGGGCGAGACGTATGCGGCCGTGCCGAGCACGGTGCCGGCCTCGGTCAGTGTCCCCGCGCCCGCCACACGGCGAGCGAGCCCGAAGTCGCCGAGCTTCGGTCGATCTTCCTCGTCGAAGAGGACGTTCGCGGGCTTGAGGTCGCGGTGGACGAGTCCCTGGTCGTGCAGCTGGGCGAGGCCCGCCGCCATGCCGTCGGCGATGCGTTGTGTCTCGGCGGGCGGTAGCGGCCCGTCGGCCAGGCGTCCCTCGAGCGTGCCACCGCGGAGCCACTCGAGCGCCATGAACGGCCCGGCCTTGTCCTCGCCGTAGTCGTAGACACGCATCACGTTCTCGTGCGCGAGCGCGGCGAGGGCCTGCGCCTCGCGGCGGAACCGGCCGAGGTCGGCGGTCGGCGAGAGGATCTTCAGCGCGACGGTGCGGTCGAGCGTGTCGTCGTGCGCCCGCCAGACCTCCGACATCGGCCCGTGGCCCTGCAGCTCGTCGAGGCGGTAACGGCCGGCGACTTCGTCTCCGGGTCTCACGTCTACGGTATTCACTCACAGTGACTTCGCTACTCACCCTCGAAGAGGCGCACGAGCTGCTGCTGAAGGCCGCCCTCCCGCTTCCGGCGGAGACCGTGCCGATCGTCGGTGCGCGCGGGCGGGTCACAGCAGAGGACGTGCACGCTCGCGTCGATCTCCCGCCGTTCGCGAGCTCGGCGATGGACGGGTTCGCGGTGCGTGCGGCCGACGTGCCGGGAACGCTGCAAATCGTCGGGGAGTCCGCCGCGGGGGCGCCGTTCGACGGCACGCTCGAGCCCGGCTGCGCTGCAGCCATCTCGACGGGGGCAGTCGTGCCGGAGGACGCCGACGCCGTTGTCCCGATTGAGAACGTTGTCGTGAAAGACAACACAGCAGAGGTGTCGCAGGCGGTTCATGCAGGGGCACACATCCGACCTCGCGGTGGCGACGTCAATGCCGGTGAGCTGGTCGTCCCCGCAGGCGAGAGGCTCACCCCGGGACGCCTCGCCGCAGCTGCGGCTGTCGGCGTCGCCGAGCTGTCGTGCGCACGCCGTCCGAGCGTCGTCGTGCTCGCCACGGGCAGCGAGCTCGTCCTCCCCGGTGGCGAGCTTCGACCGGGTGAGATCTACGAGACCAACAGCCTGATGCTCCACGCCGAGCTGGCCGCGTCCGGCGCGGAAGTCGCGATCGGGCCGCCTGTCTCAGACGACGAGCAGGCATTGCGCGAGGCGCTCGAGCAAGGCCTCGCCGCCGATGTTCTCGTCACCTCGGGTGGCGTCTCGGTCGGCGAGCACGACCTCGTGCGTGCGGTGGAGCGCGAGCTCGGGGTCGAGGAGAGGTTCTGGCGCGTCTCGATCAAGCCGGGCAAGCCGGTCTCGTTCGGCGTCCGAGGCGACACGCTCGTCTTCGGACTGCCCGGGAACCCCGTGTCCTCGCTGGTCGGGTGCGAGTTGTTCGTCAAGCCGGCGCTGCGGGCGTTGCAGGGCATCCCGGACCCTCTGCCCAGCTTCGAGCCCGGTCGGCTCGCGACCGGCCTCCGGCAAAACGAAGAGCGCGACGAGTTCGTCCGAGCGCGCTCGCGGGTGGACGGAGACGCGCTCGTGCTCGAGCCCGTCACCGGGCAGGAGTCGCACATGATCGTTCGCTCCTCCGCCGCCGATGCGCTCGTCCACGTTCCACGTGGAAACGGGGAGCTCGCCGCCGGCTCGGCGGTGCGCTGGCTCCGCCTCGCTACTCGTTGACCGCGCGGCGCGCTTCGGCCGGTGCAGCTCGGCGCCGTGGCGCGAAGACGAGCGTACGGATTAGCTCGCGCAATGGACCGCGGCGCGGGCGCTCCTGCGGGTTCGGGTACGGCGCGTAGCGGTTTGCGGCCAGCGCGGCGAGCTGTCCTCCCGCTGCGAGCCAGGCGATGCCGATCAGGAACAAGGCCAGCGGCGCGTAGCCGACGGCGAAGAGCTTGACGATGTACCACGGGGCGTCCCAGCCCAGACCGTAATGAGTGGCGAACGTCCAGACGAGATACGCCGGCCCGATCAGCCCCGCCACGAAGACGCCCGCGCGCGCGGCTGAGTGGCGGGTCTGCACCTGCGGTAGCCAGAGCCAGGCGTGCAGCGACGGGAGAACGAAGATGAGCGCGAACGGATTCACCGCCGCGACGAGTAGCCCGACGACGCCGAGCGCGAGCAGTGCGCCGCTGTGACCTGCGAGCCGCTCCTCCGGCCGGATCGGGCGACGTGGCAAGAGGCGGCTACGCGCGACGAGCCAGCCGGCCCCCGCGAGGAGAACAAGCGCGAGGATCGCTCCTCCCGGCCACGAGACGGAGCCGAGCGGCGGCGCCAGTCCGTCGCTGCTCCCCCAGAGGCCGATCGCCCGGAAGACGAGGAAGACGGCTCCGACCCAGGCCCAGAAGCCGAGGCGGCTGCGATAGCTGCGGAGTGCGGGCGCGATGCGGATCCGCCGCCGGCGGCAGCGAGCGAACAGGTCGACGGCCGCGGCGAGGAAGGGCAGCAGCATGGCGACGAGCACGATCTCAATCGCCCAGCCGCGCACCAGCCGCTGGCCGAGGAAGACGTAGCTCGAGGGGCCCTGAGCGAGGGAGATTCCCTGCTCCATCGCGTCCACGGTGTCCTGCGCCGCGAGGCCGATGACGCCGAGTCTCCCGGCGTCGAGCCTGTTCCCCTGCGTTTCCCGCTGTGGCGGTCGTGCGCCGGCGGTGGTCACCGTCACCGCGGGGATGCCCCGGCTCACGAACGGCGCCTGCTCGTACGGGTCGAAGGGGAACCCGAGGCTCACGAGCTGCTGGAGCCCGCTTGGCCTGGAC
Organism: Gaiellaceae bacterium; assembly: GCA_035262765.1. Lineage (GTDB taxonomy): Bacteria > Actinomycetota > Thermoleophilia > Gaiellales > Gaiellaceae > Palsa-739. Next base: position 8,149 of record DATFSG010000202.1, read on the forward strand.
GGTTCGCCGCTGCCGCGGTGGGCAAGGGCGGCCCGGAGCGTCTCGACGAGCCCGGGAGCCGGCGAACGGGACGTGTTCGCGCCGAGGACGAGCCGGGGCCTCCCGCGGCCGCCGACGGAGTCGAGATTGACGACGCCGATGATCTTCGCGTGCCCCTGCTGTTCGGCCGCGAAGTGCGCCGCGCCCGCGGCGCCGTCACCCGCGCCGTCGGTCGAGAGGAAGACGAGTGTGTTCGGAACTGAGAGCCGCTGCGCAGCCGCGGTGGGCGCGTAGGAGCGCGCGAGCTCGATGAGGGCGGCGGTACCCGACGCGTTGTTGTCCAGCCCGTTCCCGACCCCGCTGTCGTCGCGATGCGCCATGACGATGATCTCGGACGGCGAGAGCCCGAGGCCGCGCTTCTCCGTCACCAGGTTGACGAGCGTCGTGCGGTGACCGTTGACCTTCGTCGTGAACGCGTCCGTGTGCACGCGGAAGCCGTACGGCTCGAGTTGGCGGCGGAACCACACTGCCGCACCCCTGGCATCCGGCGTCCCCGGCCGCCGGTCGGGATAGCTGGTGGCGAGGTCGCGGGCCATGGACGCCGCCTGCCCCTTGTCGAACGCCGCCGGCAGGTTCCGCGCCTGCAGCCCCGGAGGCTTGGCGACGCTGAACGCGAGCAACAGGAGAGGCAAGCCGACGAGCAGCCAGGTACCGCGGTACAGGCGCGAGTTGATGGGCCGCTCGAGCGACCCCGGCCGCGAGCGTCGGCGCTCGGGTACGGGCGAGGCGGCCGTCACCCGCCCAGTCTAGGGCCGGATCCCGGCGCGCCGTTTTCCCGTGGAAACGAAGTGGTTAGGTCTCTCGCCTAGCGGGGAAGGCGGATTCCGAGAGTAAACATCGGGTGCACGCGGGGCCGAGCCTCGGCAAACGTTAGTGGTAGAAATCGGCGGGTTTACATTTCCGAATCTGTGGGAAACACAGAGAGGTCAGGGATGGACGAGGCGACACTGATCGAACCGGAGGACGCGGCGCTCGAAGGGATGCGGAGCGTCCGGCTGCGCGTGCCGGCGCGCGCCGAGTACATAGCGCTCGCCCGGCTCGCGCTCACCGGCCTCGCCGACATCGTGGCGCTGTCCGACGAGCTGCTCGCCGATCTCAAGCTCGCCCTGACCGAGGCCGTGTCGAACTCGGTCCGTCATGCGTACGCCGACGGAGCCGGGTTCGTCTCGATCGCGTACGAGCTCACCGGCGAGGCGCTCGCCGTCGAGGTCGTCGACGACGGGAAGGGCTTCGACCCGGAACGGCCGCCGCCGCTCGAGGGCGAGGAGCTCACCGAAGGCGGTCTGGGCATCGCGATCATCCGGACGATCGCCGACGAGTTCGAGCTCAACTCCCAGCCGGGCGTTCGCGGCTCGCGTCTGCGCTTCACGAAGCGC
>DATFSG010000203.1:0-4002 GCA_035262765.1 Gaiellaceae bacterium
TGGCGACCCCTCATGCGCCAGAGGTTACGCATTGCGATAGCTTCTCGCTAGTCGGCCCTGCGCGAGTCGAGCCGGATGTCCCAGGGCTCGACGGTCTCGAGGACCAGGTGCGACTCGTGCCACGGATCCCGCGCCCAGATCGCGCGCAGCTCGTCCTCGGACTCCGCCTGGAACGCGTGGGCGGTGGCTCCGTTCGGGAGCGTCCCGCCGAGGACGATGTGCCCGTCCTCGACGAGCCCGTCCATGAACGCCGCGTGCTCGTCCCAGCCTGACTGCTGCTCGAGCGGTCTCGATTGATCGAACTCGGGGCCCGCCTGGCGCAGGCGAACAAGGAACATGGGCACGGCTACAATTCGTACACAAACATACGGGGGCGACCTGGCTTCGACGTGGTCGATCCATCCGGATGAGCTGCAAGCCGAGGTCGCCGGTTGGCCTCGTAAATCCACCGGCAAAACGCAAGTGCGAAGAACGATCTCGCACTCGCTGCCTAGGGGAACCTAGCCAGCGACGCCGCCCCGGGTGTGCCCGTGGCTCGGAGGCGGCGCCAACGAACGGGCTCGGCGCGGAGGGAGAGCTGATCGCCCAAAGCGCGACACGAAAGGATCGGCTAGCGCGTCGGTAGGGCGGCTGCACCCCGGCCGGCGGGCGAATCGAAAGGGCAGCCTACGCTTGTAGACGCTCAGCCGGTGCGGCTGCGGACGCGGGTTCGATTCCCGCCGCCTCCACTCACTCATGCGCCGCTCGATCGATCTCAAGCGGTGTGTCGCCCTTGCGATTGATCGGAATTGGTCTAACTCCCACTACCGGCGTAGTGGCATGTTCAGTGAGATGAACGCCCTACGACTCGACCGCGAGAAGCTGACCCCCTCGGCTTCGGGTCAACCGAAATCGTCCAGAAGGGAACGGTAGTAAATGAAGCGTGTATTTCGTCTGTTCGTCCCGCTTGCGGCGCTTGTCGCGCTTGCAGCGATCATCGCGCCGCTTGCGCTCGCAGGTGGCAACTCGTCCAACGCTCAGGCCTGTCAGGAGAGCGGCTGGCAGAACCTCGTCCGTCAGGACGGCACAACCTTCACGAACACGGGTGACTGCGTCTCTTACGCGGCTAAGGGCGGAGTCCTGACCCTGAAGTCGACGGGGGGTAGCGAGAACTTCTCCGAAGACACCGTCGGCTCGCAGCCGACCACGTTCTCCGGCGGCACGATCGACAGCCCTTACGGCGCCAGCCCCGCATCTGCTCCGTGGTTCCCGGCCGGCGGAGTCCTCGCCGCAGGTCCGTACTTCAACGGATTCGCGAGCGGTTCCCACTTCCTGTTCACCGGGCTCGGCGTGAACACGGTGAAGTTCACGTTCACCAACCCGGCCAAGTCGGTGCAGGTCCAGGTCGAGTCCGACAAGACCGGCATCAGCCCAACCCTGACGCTGACCGGCTACGACGCGTCCGGCCACGCCATCCCCGGCGCCACTGCCACGGACACCCATCCCAGCACGGGCGTCGACTCCGCGACGATGAACATCACGTCGAGTTCGAGCAACATCAAGTCGTTCACGCTCACGAACGACGACGGCGGCAACAATGCCGGGCTCGGGATCAGCAACATCGTCTGGTCGTAAGACCGACCTAGCACCCTGCACGACAGCGGGCGGCTCTGAACGGAGCCGCCCGCGTTGCGTTTCGCTCGTTCGAGATGCCGAGCCCGCGGGAACGCTAAGCGGTTCGATTCCCGCCGCCTCCACCATTCCCGCAAATCGGCCGTTATTCTTTAGCTATGCGTAGGTTCAGCCTGATTCTTCTAGCGCTTGCTGCCGCCAGTGCATTGGCGGTCTTGCCGGCAGCAGCCAGGACGACAAGCGCTGCCGGCGCCCATCACAAGCTGTTCGTCGCCGTCAAGCCGACCCTGCCCGCAGCGGCCGAGAAGAACCTGGTGATCGCGGTCAACGTCAACCAGAACGGCGGGCCCTTTGCTTCGTCGGAGGCCACGACGAGTAAGCCGGCCGTCTTCATCCAGCAGAACAGCCGCCGCTATCTCGTCAAGGTCTTCCTCGAATCCACCTGCAAGGGCGTTTGTCAGACCAAGAGCGGTTACAGGATCTCCGGGGCCGCCAGGCACAAGCTGATGGTGATTCCCACCTGTCAGTACGCAGACAAGGTCTTCACCTGCAGCAAGCTCCGAGTCGTCAAGGTCTACTAAGTCCCCGCGCACCGGGGAGTCGACCTGCCGCGACCTCTGGACTCGACGTGACCTAGAATCGCCCCCCGGAATCGAGGTCCCAGTCCTCGATCCAGCGCTAACCGCACCCGACCAGGGGGAGGTCACTCATGAGTCGCCCATTTCGGCGTTTGCTCGTTCTCACGGCGGTACTCGCTCTCTTACTCGGAGCATCCGGCGCGGCGGCGTCCCGCGGCGGCCCTAAAGGCAACCCGACACACACGAAGGTCGCCGGGATCAACGTCGACACGACGACGATTCCGCAGCTCGAGGCGTTGATGAACTCCCACCGACTCAACGCCGTGACGCTGATGAACTTCTACCTGCGGCGCATCCGGCAGTTGAATCCGACCCTCCACGCCGTGATCACGGTCAGTCCGACCGCCCACCGCGACGCGGTTGCGGCCGACCGGGCTCGGCAAAGAGGCGACCACCGTCCGCTGCTCGGGATCCCGATCATCGTCAAGGACAACATCGACACCACCGGCATGCCGACGACCGCCGGCTCCTGGGCACTCGACGGAAGCACGCCCGACGACGCCTTCATCGTGCAGAAGTTGAAGGCCGCCGGCGCGATCATCATCGCCAAGGCCAACCTGTCGGAATGGGCCAACTTCCGCTCCGGCCCGTCTTCCAGCGGGTGGAGCGGCATCGGCGGGCAAGTGAGCATGCCGTACGTGCTCGACCGCAACCCGTGCGGCTCGAGCTCCGGTTCCGCCGTCAGTGCGGCCGCCGATCTCGCCGTTGCGGCCGTCGGCACAGAGACCGACGGCTCGATCGTCTGTCCGTCCGGCGCCAACGGGGACGTCGGGATCAAGCCGACCCTCGGGTTGTGGAGTCGGGCAGGGATCGTTCCGATCAGCTCCAACCAGGACACGGCCGGTCCGATCGCGCGCAACGTGACCGACGCTGCCGCGCTCCTCGGCGCAGCAACCGGTGTCGATCCGACCGACCCGGCGACAGCCGCTCAGGCGGGCCACGCCTTCACCAACTACACGCAGTTCCTCAACGGCAGCGCATTGCAGGGCGCCCGCATCGGAGTGTGGCGGGCCGGCACCTACGACCCGCTGCTCGTGGGGCCGGTCGTCGATCCGATCCTCGCCAACGTGAAGTCGGCGCTCGAGGCTCAGGGAGCGAGCGTGGTCGATCCGACCGACATCGACCTGTCGGCGACTGCAAACGAGTCCCCGGCGCTCTTCTGCGAGTTCAAGACCGACATCGCGACGTACCTCCACACCTACGTCCACGGCACAAACCCCGTGTCGCACGCGCCGTACCCGCAAACGCTCGCCGACCTGATCGCCTTCGACCAGGCGCATCCGAACCTCGAGGGGCCCTGGAACGACGCGATCTTCCAGGCAGCCGAGGCGACGAACGGCCGTGATGCCGATTGCGCCGCCCTCCGCGCGGCGACCACGCCGCCCGTTCAGGACTCAATCAACTCACTCATGGCTGCCAACCACCTCGACGCGATCATCGCGCTGACGAACGGCCCGGCTTGGCCGAACAACGCCGATCCCAACGAGGGTGACCTCAACGGCCACTTCGAATACTTCGTCGGCTCGTCGACAGCCGCCGCGGTGGCCGGCTATCCCGATATCACCGTGCCGGCCGGACACGACGCGGGACTCCCGCTCGGGATCACGTTCATCGGTGGCCGCTGGAGCGAGCCGAGTCTGATCGGATACGCGTACGACTACGAGCAAGCGACGCACATCCGTGTGGCGCCGCAGTTCATCCCGACGATCGGAGACGCGCTCTTCCCCGGGGTCCCGAACCCCTAAGCCTCAGG
>DATFSG010000204.1:0-7526 GCA_035262765.1 Gaiellaceae bacterium
CGCGTCCAGCCGATCACTTGCGAAGCGGTGGATCAGCTCCGCCGACTTGCGGCTCTTCGCGAAGCAGATCGTCCGCAGGCCGCGTCCGACGAGCCCGGCGAGCAGCCGCGACGCCTCGCCGAGCGCGCTCGCCCGCAGGCCGAGCTCGGCGTCGAGCAGCGGCGGGTTCCAGAGCGCGACCGTTCGCTCTGCTCGCGGTGCCGCGTCGTCCTCGACGACCGTCGCCTCCTCGCCCGTGAGCGCCTCCGCGAGCTCGCCGGCGTTGGCGATCGTCGCCGAGGCGAGCAGGAACTGCGGCTCGGCTCCGTAGATCCCTGCGAGGCGCCGCAGCCGCCGCAGGACGTTCGCGACGTGCGAGCCGAAGACGCCGCGATAGACGTGCGCCTCGTCGACCACGACGAAGCGGAGGTTGTGCAGGAAGTCGCCCCAGAGGTCATGTCGCGGCAGAACCCCGATGTGAAGCATGTCGGGGTTGGTGAGCACGAGGTTCGACCAGCCGCGGATCTGGCGTCGCCGCTCGGTCGGGGTGTCCCCGTCGTAGATCGCCGCACGGACGCCGGGTACGCCGAGCTCGCCGAGAGCGCGTGCCTGATCCTGGGCGAGCGCCTTGGTCGGATAGAGGTAGAGGGCGCGCGCGTGGCGGTCGGCGGCGAGGGCATCGAGCACCGGCAGATTGAACGCGAGCGTCTTCCCCGATGCGGTGCCCGTCGTGACGATCACATTGCCCCCGGCTCCCGCCGCTGCGTAGGCCTCGGCCTGGTGCGCGTAGAGCTCCTCGATCCCACGCTGGGCGAGCGCTTCTAGCACGGCCGGCTGGAGAGAGCCGGGAAGCGGCGCCGTTCGTGGCTCGCGCGCGGGCTCGGTCGTGAGGTGCGCGAGCTCGTCGCCGACGAGTAGGTCCTCCCAGCGAGAAACGCCGACGCTCACCTGCAGCGGACGGCAATAGCAGTGGGATAGTCGCGCGCGCCCGGCTCCTCGATGTGCTCGAGCCGGAAGCCGGCGTCGAGGAAGCTCTGCAGGAACTCCGCGAGCGGCACGTGGCTTGCGCCGACTCTGGATCTCAGTCCGGCGGCGGAGACTCCCGGCGCCTCGTGATAGCGACCGGTCCGGCGGTACCAGCCCGGGTGCAACTTGGGGACGCCCTTGCCCTCGACGAAGAGAGAGTGCGGCCCGACGAAGCACGGATGGACGCCGACGTACACGAACGGGCCGCCCGGCCGTACGACGCGCCGCGCCTCGTGTACCGCAGCCGGCCAGTCATCGACGTCGGTGTGCGTCCACAAGGACACGGCCGCGTCGAAGCTCGCATCCTCGAAGGGCAGTGACTCGGCGGGTGCGAGCGCGACGTCGCAGCCTCGGTCGCGGGCGAGGTCGAGCTGCGCCTGCGAGATGTCGACTCCGGTGACGTTCCAGCCCGCCGTGCCGAACGCGACCGTGTGCGACCCGCCGCCGCAGCCGATGTCGAGCAGGCGACCCCTCGGCGGGCCGAGCAAGCGAAGCGCGGTCTCGCGCGGCATCGCGGCAAATGGCGAGTCGCCGGCAAGCGTTGCGTCGTACCACCCCGCCACCTCGTCGTAGCGTGCTTCCGCCATCACTCCTCGCTGAACAGCGTCAGCTGCATTCCGTCCGGCGCACGCAGCCGTGCGTTGCGGCCGCCCCACGGCGGAACCACCGGCGCAGCCTCGGCCACCGCACCGGCTGCGATCAAGCGTTGCGCGGTGCCATCGGGGTTCTCGACCTCGATCGCGAGCCGCACCTGGCCGGAGACCCGATGGCCAGCCTCGATTCGGTCGACGCTCTCCGCCTGGCGCTCGTCGAACAGCTCGAGCGTCGCCCGGCCGGCGTCGAGCAGGATCACGCGCCCGTCGTCGCCGCTCCAATCTGCAAGCTGCTCGAATCCGAGTGCATCGCGGTAGAAGGCGAGGGCTTCGTCGAAATCGCGAACCGTGAGGACGACACGGAGATTCATCCTGCTATTGAAGCGATGCCGCGCTCGTCCACGAGGATGATCTTGGCCGCATCGATGCCGTTGAGATCGGCGTCGCTCGGCGCGACCACCGCGTCGTAGCTTCCTGCTGGGCGTTCGACGACGCGTGCTCCCCGTTCGTGCGCGCGCGCCGCCTGGGCCGGATCGGGCTCGAGTACCTCGACGTCCCAACCGGAGAGCTCGAGGAAATACGCGTGGATGCCTGCGAAGCCGAGCTCGAGCACGCGGCCCGGATCGTCCCCGAGCAGCTCAAGGATTTGCGGCGTTGCTGAGGCCGCGAGCGCGGGCGGAAGGCGATCCATCGGTACGCTCGATACATGAGCGAGAAGGGGACCGGCAAGTTTCTCGGTGTCCCGTACGACTGGCGGCGGCCGACCCTGGCGCGGTACAAGGCGCGCTGGTGGAACCCGCGGGACCGGCGGATCGTCATGCCGCGGGCCTTCGGCTGGGGCTACGACTTCAATCTCGCCGAGGTCGCGCGCCGCTTGCGCCTCCGGGGTTAGGGTTCGCGCACCGGGGTGCCTCGCGGGAGGCTGAGATCACACCCGTCGAACCTGATCCGGGTCATGCCGGCGAAGGGAGTGCGTTGGTTCCACGCTGCATCACGATTGCGGGCTCCGATTCCGGCGGCGGAGCCGGGGTCCAGGCCGACCTGAAGGCGTTTGCCGCGGCCGGCGTGCACGGTATGTCGGCGATCGTCGCGCTCACGGCGCAGAACACGCGCGAGGTTGTCGCCGTGCACGAGGTGCCGCCGTGGTTCGTTCGCGCCCAGCTCGATGCTGTGGCCGGGGACATCGGGATCGACGCGGCGAAGACGGGGATGCTCTTCTCCCGGTCGATCATCGAGACCGTGGCCGACTGGCTAGAGGAGCATCCGCTGCCGCTGGTCGTCGACCCGGTGATGGTTGCGAGCTCCGGTGCGCGACTGCTGGAGGACGAAGCGGTCGATGTGCTCCTGGGGCGACTCTTTCCGCTCGTGACCGTGGTCACGCCGAACCTGCTCGAGGCGCGGGCGCTTGTCGGGTCGGAGGCGCCGCCGGCCGAGCTCGCCGAGGCGCTGGTGGGGCTCGGTGCGCCGGCTGCGCTCGTCACAGGTGGGCACGGCGAGGAGCCCGCGGACCATCTCTTCGACGGGCGGGAGCACCTCGAGATCCCGTTCCTGCGGCGCGACGTCGCAGCGACCCACGGCTCCGGCTGCACGCACTCGGCGACGCTTGCAGCCCTTCTCGCGCGCGGGCTCTCGCTCGCTGACGCCGCGCGCGGCGCCGCTTCGGCCGCCTCGCGCGCCGTCGCGCAGGGGCTCGCAGAGATCGGCGGCGGCGAAGGGCCGGTCGACGTCCTGGGAGTCGTAGCCAGATGACCGTGTCTCCGGGAACGACGCTGCTTGAGCTGCGCGAGCGGAAGCCGCTCGTCCACCAGATCACGAACTACGTCGTCATGAACGAGACGGCCAACGCGACCCTCGCGCTCGGCGCGCTGCCGGTGATGGCGCACGCGCCGCAGGAGGTCGAGGAGATGGTCGGCCTCGCCTCCGCGCTCGTGATCAACATCGGCACGCTCTCCGAGCACTGGATCGAGGCGATGCTGATCGCCGGCCGCGCGGCGAGCGAGCGCGAGATTCCCGTCGTGCTCGATCCGGTCGGCGCCGGCGCGACGGCGTACCGCACCGATACCGCGCGGCGGATCCTTGACCAGGTGCGGGTCACCGTGCTGCGCGGAAACCCCGGGGAAGTGGCGACGCTCGTCGGCGCGGACGCCGAGGTGCGAGGCGTCGAGTCGATCGCGGCAGGGCTCGAGCCGGTTGAGCTTGCGCAAGAGGCCAGCCGTCAGCTCGGGCTCGTCGCGTCTGTCACCGGCCCGATCGACCACGTCTCCGACGGCGAGCGGACGCTCGCGGTGGCGAACGGCCATCCGCTGCTCGCCGCCGTGACCGGGACGGGCTGCATGTCGTCGGCGCTGACCGGCTGCTTCCTCGCGGCGAAGCCGGACGCACCGCTCGAGGCCGCTGCCGAGGCGCTGGCCGCGTTCGGCGTCGCGGCCGAGGACGCCGCGGCCGACGCGGCCGGGCCGGGCACGTTCCACGCACGGCTCTACGACGCGCTCGCGGCGCTCGACCCCGAGACGCTCGACGGCCGCGCGCGCATCTCGGAGCTGTGACGTCGCTCGGGGAGCTCGGCGAGTTCGGGCTGCTCGAGGAGCTCGAGCGACGCGGGCTGGCGCAAGGCATCGAGCACGACGCAGCCGTGGTCGACGGGCTCGTCGTTACGCAGGACATGCTCGTCGAGGGCGTCCACTTTCGCTTCGACCTGCTGGCCTGGCGTGCGCTCGGCGCGCGTGCCGCGGCCGTGAACCTCAGCGACCTCGCCGCCTCGGGAGCCGATCCCGTCGCGCTCCTCGTCTCGCTCGGGCTTCCGCCGGCGACCGAGCTCGAGAACGTGCTCGAGCTCTACGCCGGCCTGAACGAGCGCGGCGTGCCGGTGCGCGGCGGCGATACGACTCGCGCCGACCACGTCGTCCTGTCCGTGACCGCGCTCGGCCGCTCGGAGCGCGTGCCCGGCCGCGCGGGAGCGAAGCCCGGCGATGTCGTCGTCGTGACCGGACCGCTGGGCGCTGCCGGCGTCGCCTTCCGGGCGGGCTCGTTGCCGCCCGTGCCCGACCGGGTGGAGGCGGGAAAGCGGCTGGCCAAGGTGGCGACGGCCATGCTGGACATCTCCGACGGCCTCACGTCGGATGCGGGCCACATCGCCGGGCGCTCCGGCGTTCGCCTCGCGATCGAGCTCGAGCGCGTACCCCTCGCCGAAAGTGCGGAACTCGACGACGTCGGCTTTGGCGAGGACTACGAGCTGCTCGCGACGACGCCGGACCCGCTCGACTTCGCGGTGATCGGCCGCGTCGAGGAAGGCGAAGGAGTCGAGCTCAGGCTCGGCGGCGAGCCGTACTCACTCGCCGGCTGGGAGCACTTCCGCTAGCCACTGCTCGAAGTGCGCGCGCGGGCGCACGCCGACGACCGAGCCGACCGGCTCGCCGCCCTTGAACAGGATCACCGTCGGGATCGAGAGGACGTCGTAGCGCGACGCGATCCCTATCTCCTCGTCGATGTTCACCTTCGCCACCTCGACGGGAAGCTCCTCGAGGATCGGCTCGAGCGCCTTGCACGGCCGGCACCACGGCGCCCAGAAGTCGATGAGTAGCGGCCCGCCGGCGATTGCGTCGTCGAACGTCGCCTCGTCGAGCTCGTTCACAGCCGTCCCGTCAACGCGGCCAACCGTAGCGCCGGCACCTTCCACACCGCCTCGAGCACGATCGCGCGGCTCATCTTCGAATGCCCGGCCGTGCGGTCGGCGAAGCGGATCGGCACCTCGACCACGCGGAATCCCTTGCGCAGCGTGCGGTACGTCGTCTCGATCTGGAAGACGTAACCGGCGGCGTCGATCGTGTCCAGGTCGATCGACTCGAGCACGCTCCGGCGGAAGCACTTGAAGCCGCCGGTCGAGTCGTGGATCGGCATGAGCAGGACGCGCGTGTAGACCGAGGCGCCTCGCGAGATCAGGCGCCGCACGAGCCCCCAGTTCTCGGTGCCGCCGCCCTCGACGTAGCGCGAGCCCAGCGCGAGGTCCGCGCCCGCGTCGACTGCGGCGATCAGCCGCGGCACATCCGCGGGGTTGTGAGAGAAGTCGCAGTCCATCTCGAGCACCAGTTCGGCGTCGCTCGCGAGCACGTGCCGGAAGCCGTCGACGTAGGCGCGTCCGAGTCCCTCCTTGCTCGGCCGGTGGAGCACCTCGACCCACGGCAGCTCGGACGCGAGTCGGTCGGCGATCTCGCCGGTCCCGTCGGGAGAGTTGTCGTCGATCACGAGGACGCGGACGTCATGGTCCGCGAGCGCACGCACCATGCGCTCGAGGTTCTCGCGCTCGTTGTAGGTCGGGAGGCAGACGACGGCGGCCGGCATGGCCCTGCCTATGATCGCGGTCGTGCCGGAACTCCCGCCGAACAGCCAGGTTGCGGAACAGATCGACCTCCTCGCAGACCTGCTCGAGCTCGAGGGCAAGGACACGTTTCGGGTTGTCGCCTACCGCCGCGCCGCCGCACGCGTGCGGGACACGTCGGGCTCCGTTGCCCAGCTCGCGCTCGACGGTCGCGCGAAGGAGCTGCAGGGCATCGGGCGGACGATCGAGGAGAAGATCGTCGAGATCGTCGAGATCGGCGAGATCCAGGCGCTGACGAAGAAGAAGGCCGGTGTCCCGCCCGAGGTGGTCCTCTTCATGAAGCTGCCCGGCCTCGGGCCGAAGACCGCGGCCCGCATCTGGCGCGAGCTCGGCGTCGAGACGCTCGACGAGCTCAAGGCGGCGGCGGAGGGAGAGCAGTTGCGGACGCTCGCGGGGCTCGGGCCCAAGAGCGAGGAGAAGATCCTCGCCGCGCTCGCGTACCAGGCCGAGAGCCCCGAGACCGACCGCTATCTGCTCGGTCGCGGCCTGCCCGAGGTGCAGGCGGTGGTCGCGGCGCTGCGTGAGCTGCCGGCGGCGCTCGCGGTCTCCGAGGCCGGGTCGGTGCGGCGGCGGAAGGAGACGTTCGGCGACCTCGACATCATCGCGAGCGCGACGAATCCGGCCGACCTGACGGGACACTTCGCGGCGCTGAGCTGGGTCGTGGACGTCGCGGCGCAGGGCGACACGAAGGCGACGGTCGTCTCGCGCGAGGGGCTCCGGTTCGACCTGCGAGTCGTCCCGCCGGAGTCGTTCGGCAACCTCCTGCAGCACTTCACCGGCTCGAAGGATCACAACGTCGCCATGCGCGAGGACGCCGTGCGGCGCGGGCTCTCGATCTCGGAGTACGGCGTCACGAACGTGGAGAGCGGCGACGTCTTCAAGAGTGCCGACGAGGACGATGTCTACGAGTTCCTCGGCTACCAGCCGATCCCGCCGGAGCTGCGCGAGAACGCGGGCGAGCTCGAGGCGGCGCGGAAGGGCGAGCTGCCGCTGCTCGTCGATCTGCGCGACGTCCGCGGCGACCTCCACACGCACTCCCACTGGTCGGCCGACGGCAAGAGCACGCTCGAGCAGATGCTCGAAGGCGCGGTCGCGCGCGGCTACCAGTACTACGCAGTCACCGACCACTCGCACTACCTCCGCGATGGGCGGCTGCACGCGCAGCTCGAGGAGATCGAGGCGCTGCGGAAGCGGTTCCCGAAGCTGACGATCCTCGCCGGCGTCGAGGCGAACATCCGCTCGAACGGCGAGGTCGACATGGCGGACGAGGATCTCGTGCTGCTCGACTGGGTTGTCGCGTCGGTACACAACGCGCCCGACTCGCGGCCAACCGAGCGCGTGCTCGAGGCGATGCAGAACCCGTACGTCGACGCGATCGGCCACCTCACCGGCCGGCGCATCGGGACGCGTCCGCCGCGCGACGTCGACGTCGGTCGCGTGATCGTTGGTGCGCTCGAGACGAACACCCTGCTCGAGATCAACGGCCAGCCGGACCGGCTCGACCTGCGCGACGTGCACGCGCGCGCCGCAAAGGAGGCGGGTCTGAAGCTGAT
>DATFSG010000205.1:0-5571 GCA_035262765.1 Gaiellaceae bacterium
CGCTCGCGCAGGCCGGCCGGACGAGGCGCGTGAGCTCTTGACGGGTGCCGCGTCGGCGCTGCGCGAGATCGACGCGGGCAGCTTCGTGGTCGAGATCCAGGCGCGCCTCGCGGAGGCGGCGCTCTTCGCCGGCGACGCCGAGCTCGCGCTCGCCACCGTCGCCGAGACCGAGGCGATCACCGGCACGTCGGCGCCACCGGCGGTGCAGGCATTGCTCCATCGGGTGCGCGGGCACGCGCTGCGGCTCGGCGGACAGCCGGCGGCGGCGGGACGCGAGCTCGAGGAGAGCCTCCGCATCGCGCGCGAGGGCGAGATGCAGTACGAGGAGGCGCTGACTCTCCAGGCGCGGGCGCGGCTGACCGGATCGGAGGAGGACGCGGCCGAGGCGCAACGGATCCTCGACGCACTGGACGTCGTCCGCGTGCCCGACCTGTCGTAGCGGTCAGCCGTTCTCGAGGGTGCGGAGCAGCCGACACCAGCCGCGCCGCGTCCGGTTCACGTTGACGTGCACACCCATCCACTCGGCGCGGTACGGGGCGACGGCATCGCCGGCGACGAGCGTGTAGGCCGGGCAGGTGGGTGTGGCCGCGAAGTGATGGAACTTCTTCTCGGCGTACATCTGGGAGTCGATCGTGCCCCAGGAGCCGGGTTTGGAGCGGCGGGCGATGGTGATCGAGATCGCGCTGTTCCCGCTCTTCCTGCTGCCGAAGTCGATCGCGGCGAAGCGGCCCGACGACGGCTCCTTGCCGGGACCGTAGGTCTGGCTCACCGACGTGCCGAGGAGCGGATAACCCTCGAGAGAGGTCACCTCCGGAACGCGGAAGCCGATCGCCGCGGACAGCGCCTTGAAGTTCGAGCCGTAGTCCCCGCTCGTGGCGTAGTCGCCGGCCTTCTTCGCCTCGAGTCGAACAGCAGCGGGAGCGGCTGAGCGAGTTCCGCGAGCCAGGCCCGAGGTGACCTCGTCGCGCGTCAGACCATAGGCAACCTTGACCGCCGCCCAGGCGGCGGCGCTGGTTCGGTAGTGATCCACCTGGGAAACCGCTCCGGCTTCGATCCGCCGCAGCGTCCGGGTGGCCGGATCGAAGGTCAATGCGTCGCTGTCGCCGTGCCACTGGAAAATCAGCTCCCCGTTCGAGCGGATCTTCCAGACATCGACCACCGGGCCCTGGCCGTTGGCGCTCACTTGCGCGTGTTCAGCGGGGCCTTTCGCGCTCGAGCGATGCAGAAGAGCGAAGGCGAGAGCTGCGGCCGCTAGTGCCGCCAGAACGACGAGGCCCGCGAGGCGTGGGCCTCCGAGTCGGCTCGACCCAGCGCGGGATTCCGCGGCCTCGGCCATCGCCCCACGATACGCCTCCGGCCGGAGCTAGACGAGCACCGAGACCGCGTCGCGCTCGGCCTCGAAGACGACCTGGTCGACGTCGCCCAGGTCCTCCCCGTCGGCGTGGAGCGGCAACGGGAGGTCGCACGCGATCTCGATCCGATCGACGTCGTGCCCGAGCAGGAAACGGTCGCCGCGTGCGCGGCCGGTGATGACGCGGGCGACTACGACCGGCACCGCAGCCGGGGACACCTCGACCGGGGCAACGAAGTCGAGTCCCCGCTCGAAGGTCGCCTCGGGCGCGAACGGCAGCGACAGCCTGCCCACGTACGTGTAAGGGCTGCCGTTCGCGACAAAGACCGCCGCCGCCCGGCCAATGCCCGCGATCTCCAGCTGCGGCACGAGCCGGCCGCGGCTCGCCGCGAGCGTCCGGACGAGCGCTCCGACGAACGCGAGATCGCCGGGCCGCCGGCCGTCGTCACGGCGGCCGAGATCGTCGACCCGGCGGATCATCTCGGCATCGAAGCCGACCCCCGAGCCGAAGGAGAAGCGCCGTCCGTTCACTCGGCCGAGCGAGATCCGGCGAGTCCGACGGGCAGCCATCGCGTCGGCCACCTGCTGCGCCGCGACCACGGGGTCGCGCGGCACCCCGAGCGCGCGCGAGAACACGCTCGTGCCGCCGCCGGGCAGGAAGCCGATCGGGACATCCGACTCGAGGCCGTTGAGCGCCTCGTTGAAGCCGCCGTCGCCGGAAAAGACCACGACCGCTTCGGCTCCGCTTCGGGAGGCACCGGTCACGAGCTCGGTCGCGTGGCCCGGGCGCTCCGTGAGCAGAACGTCGAGGTCGGCGACGCGCTCGAGTTGGGCGCGCACCTCCGCGAGCCGCTCCTCGCTCACGCGAGTGGCGAACGGATTGACGACGAGAGCGACCCTCACCTAGTGGAAGATGCCCTCGACGCCGAGTACGTTCGCGATCTCCGTGTCGAAATCATCAAACCAGAGTGAATCTCCGGGGTCCGACGGATCAATGCCTTGTGCTCGGCCACCGTCCTTGGATTTCGACGCAGCGAGCAGCAATCGTCCCGCCTGCCGGGCGTCGCGAACGACGGCGGCAACCCCCCCAAGCTTCGAAACCGGAAACGGGATGCGGGAGATGCGCGACGCGAACCGGTCGTAAGCCTCACCGGCAGCACGCTCGTGAGCCTTCTCGCACCGGAGATTGCAACCGACTACCGCCACAGCATTCACGACGGCGTTTTCCAATCTCAGCTCGGCGACGACGACGGCCTGGTTCTCCGGCGGCGGCCGCGTAAGTTCGTATCTGAGAACACCGTTCGCGATCACGCCTGCGAGTCCCAGCACGACGATCATCCCGGTGATCCACTCGGTGGCTCCGGAGCGCGAGACCCGGAAGCCCTCCGTCGCCCACTCCGAATCGGCGTCCCCGAACAGCCGCCGCGGATAGACGTCGGTGACGAGTCCCAGGTAGGCGTAGTAACGGGCCAGGTAGCGGATCACCCCCGCCGCCGCACTGAAGAGTGGCTGAGGCGTCCGGCCGAGTACGAGCGTGAAGAGCCAAATGATCGGGCTGAAAAGCAGCAATCCGTTACCGGCGATAGCGGCGACGATTCCGACCGGGATCGCGAGCAGCAAGCGGAACAGCACCCTGACGCGGGAGAGACGCGACGCGTCGATCTTTACGGAGACCGGGTAGTCGGCCGGCTCGAACGGGAACGCCGGGAACTTCCCGGCGAGCAGGAACATGTATGCGTTGACGCGGACCGAGTAGGCGATCACTCTCATCTCGAACACAGCAATCCACCGCGGAAGGCGGCCGAGGACGAGGGCAGCGAACCAGCCGACGATCGCCAGCAAGACTGCGATGAACCCGAGCACGAAGAGGACAACGAGGTGCGGCAGGACGAGCAGGATGCGGAACGCCACAGTGACTCTGGACTGGAGCTCCGGCGAGCCGAAACTGATGTCCAGCTCGACCGGATCGGGCGCGAAGAACGGCTCTGCGGTGTCCGCAACCATCGGGAGCCGACGTTACGCCGCCGCCCGGCTAGAGACAACTCACCGCGTCGCGTAGCCGCGCATTCCGTCGAGCAACTGCGCCGTGAAGCGGTCGGCGAGCTCGTCAGTCTTGGATCCGGCGCGCAACCAGGTGTACGCCCAGTTGGCCGCCGAGAGCGCGAGCAGCGCCGCGGTCGCGTCGTCGAGATCGGTGCGCAGCTCGCCGAGCTCGCGTCCCTCACGGAAGAGCGCGCGGAACCGTTCCTCGTAGCGACGGCGCTCGGCGACGAACTCCTCCCGCCACTCGCCCTCGAGGTAGCGCCACTCCCGCACGAAGACGGTCGCGACGTCGAGCTGCTCGGCGACGACGCGGAGATGGGCGCGCAGCGCGGCCCGAATCCGCTCGACCACCGGCCCCTCGTCGGGCACCGAGTCGAGCGCAGCGTGGAACGCAGCCGAGCCCTCGCTCGCCACCTCCCAGAGCAGGTCGGCCTTCGACTCGATGTGCGCGTAGAGCGAGCCCTTCTGCACGCCCATAGCTTCCGCGAGGTCGCCGATCGACGTGCCGTGGTAGCCCTTCTCCGCAAAGAGGCGGGCGGCGGTGCGGGTTAGCTCGGTGCGGCGCGCGGACATCTAGACTGTGAAAACTAACGATCGTTCGGAAGGTGGTGCTGCGTGGCGGCAGTCGCGATTCCAGGGGATGAGCAGGCATTTCGCGAGTACGTCCAGGCCGGCGGCCAGGTCGAGACGACCGACTGGATGCCGGACGACTATCGGGCCAAGCTGATCAAGTTCATCGAGATGCACGGCAACTCCGAGCTCATGGGCGTGCTGCCCGAGCGCGAGTGGATCCTCCGTGCCCCGACGCTCCAGCGCAAGCTCGCGCTGACGGCGAAGGTGCAGGACGAGGTCGGCCACGCGCAGCTCATCTACCGCGTCGTCGAGGATCTCGGCAAGCCCCGCGAGCGATGCCTCGCCGATCTCGTGGACGGGAAGGCGAAGTTCCACAACGTCTTCCATTACCCGACGAAGACCTGGGGAGACGTCGGCGTCATCGCCTGGCTCGTCGACGCGGCCGCGATCATCAGCCAGAAGGCGCTGCTCAAGTGCTCGTACGCGCCGTACGCGCGCATCATGAAGAAGATCTGCTGGGAGGAGTCGTTCCACATCCTCCACGGTCGCGACGTGATCCTCGCGATGGTCACCGGCACGCCCGAGCAGTTCGAGCTCGTGCAGGAGGCGCTCGACCGCTGGTGGGGGCCGCTGATGCAGTTCCACGGCAACCCGATCCCCTCCGACGAGGATCCGATGTTCCTCTGGCGGATCAAGTCGCAGGGCAACGAGGAGGCACGGCAGCAGTTCCTCGAGGGGTACGTCCCCCAGATCTGGGAGCTCGGCCTCACGGTGCCGGATCCGAATCTGCGCCGGCGCGACGACGGCGTCTGGGAGTACACGGAGCCCGACTGGGCCGAGCTCAAGCACGTCGTCACCGGCCACGGCCCGAAGACCGAGGAGCGGCTCGCCTTCCGGCGCCACTTCCTCGATCAGGAGCAGTGGGTGCGCGACGTCGTCCTCGCCGCATGAGCGAACACGCGGTCTGGGAGGTCTTCCGCAAGGAGAAGCGCGGCGCCGCCTTCGAGCACGCGGGCTCGGTGGTCGCTCCCGACGCGGACTTCGCCGAGGCGTGGGCGCGCGAGCAGTACGGCCGGCGCGGGGAGTCGGTCGCGCTCTGGCTCGTCCCGCGCGACGCGATTCGGGACGTGAAGGACTGGGCCGACGAGTTCGACCTCAAGTACCGCCGCGTCGACGGCTACTCGATCAAGGCACGTCTGAAGGAGGCTCGTGAACGAGCAGGCGCTGCTGGGCCTGGCTGACGACGAGCTCGTCCTCGGCTGGCGGGACTCCGAGTGGACGGGCATCGCGCCCATGCTCGAGGAGGACGTCGCCTTCTCCTCGATCGCGCAGAACGAGATCGGGCACGCCCGCGCCGCCTATGCGCTCCTCTCCGAGGATCCCGATGCGCTCGCCTTCGACCGACCGATCCGCGCGTACGACTGTGCGCCCCTCGTCGAGCTCCGCCTGCTCGACTGGGCGCTCACGATCGCGCGCCGCTGGCTGTACGAGGTCGCCGACGAGATCCGGCTGACGGCGCTCAAGGACGACCCCGATCCTGCGATCGCGGGGCTCGCAGCGAAGATCGACCGCGAGGAGGCGTACCACCGCATGCACGCCGAGAT
>DATFSG010000206.1:0-5483 GCA_035262765.1 Gaiellaceae bacterium
GTCGAGCGCCTGCGCCTCGAGCTCGATCAGCTCGCCGCGGTCGCGACCGAGGCGGAGGATCGAGGTCGGATGCTCGGCCGGATCCTGGGAGATCGGCCAGGAGTCAAGCGTCGCCTCGCTCTCGAAGTACGTCGGCTTGCCTTTCTCACGGCGGCGGCGGTCACGTTCGAGCGCCCGCTCCTGCCGCTGCCGCTCGGCGTCCTCCACGAGGGCAGCATAGGGAGAGGGGTTGCTACCATCGCCCGGCCCGCGAGCTGCGGGTCTTTTTCCGAGATGCCCAACATCAAGCAACAGGAGAAGCGCGTCCGCCTGGCCGCTCGGCAGCGGCAGGAGAACCTGCGCTGGCGCTCGACCGCCAAGACGCTGATGCGGCGCCTGAACGAGGCGGTCGCCGACGGCGACGCGCAGGAGACCGATTCGCGGCATCGCGAGCTCGTCCAGTGGCTCGACCGGGCCGCTGCGAACGGCGCTCTCCACCGGAACACCGTCGCTCGGCGCAAGTCGCAGGCGGCGAAGCTCGTCGCCGGCGCTTCCAGCGAGTAAGCGCTACTCGGGGCGGCGCGTGATCTCGACGAGCGTCCGCTCGAGCTGAAGCTCGGGCGGAAGGCGTGACCCGCCTTTGGCCCCTGCATCGAGCTCGGCCAAGCGCACCGTCGCCTGCGCGAGCTCGTCCGGCGAGAAGTTGGCCGCCTGTTTCGCCGACTTCTCGGCGACGAACGGGTGCATCTTCAACCGGCTCGCGATCTCGCTCGAGCGAACGCCTTCGTCCGCCAGGCGGGATGCCTTCCGCACTCGTCCGACGTGTCCCACCATGGAGGCGACGAGGCGAATCAGCTCGCCCGAGCGCGGCCGGTGCGAGCGGTCGAGGAGCGACTCGGTCGCGCGGAGCGTCGCGGCGACGTCGCGCCGCCCCCAGGCGTCGGTGACCGCGAAGATCGGCATCTCCGCCCGGCCGACGGCGAGCTCCTCGACGATCGCGCGCGTGATCTGTTCGCCGTTCGCCCAGGTCGCCAGTTTCTGGATCTCCGACGCGAGGTCGGCGACGTCGTCGCCAACGGCCTCGACCAGGGCACGGCAGGCGTCGCGGTCGGCAGAAGCGCCGAGCCGGGAGAACTGCTCGGCGACCCACTCCGGAAGCTGCTTCTTCGACACGTCGTAGGCGAGGACGTCGCCGGCCTTCGCGACCGCTTTGGCGAGCGTCGAGTCCTTCTTGATCCCGTCGCCGACCAGCGCGAGGACGGTGGTCGGCGCGGGCGCAGCGAGGTACGCCTCTAGCTCCTTGACGTCCGCCGCCTTCCAGCTCTCGACACCGTCGACGACGACGAGTCGCACGTCCCCACCGAAGAGGCCCAGGGCATTGCAGGCGGCGACCGCGTCCTCCGCAGCTGCCTCGCCGGCGTGGAGTTGCTCAATCGCGTCCTCACCGATCCGCCCGCGCAGCCGCTGGAGCGCTACCGCGATCTTCGGTCGGTCCGTTCCCGTCAGGAGGTAGACCGGCTTCAGCTCCCGCTCGCTCGCCACGTTGCCAAGCATAGGCGGCCGCCACGACCGCTCCCAGACCGAGGAGGGCGGCTGCGCGAGGCGACGTGATCTGCGCGCCCGGGATGCTCGCGAAGACACGCGCGCACTCGGCCACGAACCATGCTCCCCAGCCGTTGAGCTGCGCCATCGCCGCGGCTGCCGACGGTGCGATAGGCGCGACGACCGCGGTCAGGAGCGCGAGGCCGAGCACCTCGACGACGACGGGGACTGCCACGACGTTCGCGGGAACGGTGACGAGCGAGATCTGGTGGAACTGGAACCACGTGACGGGCGCAGTTGCCAGCCCGCAGGCGGTGGAGACACCGATCAGCTGCGCGAGCCCGCGCGACACCGGGTATCCCTCGAGCGCGCGAACAACACGTGGTGTGACGACGAAGATCGACGCGACGGCGGCGAACGACAGCTGGAAGCCCGCATCGAACAGCGCGTACGGGTTCCAGCCGAGGAGCACAGCCGCGCCGCTGAGCAGCGCCTGCCAGCGGTCGCGCTCGCGACCGGCGAGCCAGGCAAGGGAACCGAGCCCGGCGGCGAGCGCGGCACGCACCACCGACGGATGGAGCCCGACGGCGAGCACGTACGCCGCGACCGTGGCCAAAGCCGCAAGCTGAGCGACGTAGATTCCCAGGCCGAGGAACAGGACGACGGCCGCGGCACCGCCCCCGACCGCGGCGACCTTCAGCCCGTCGACGGCGAGACAGTGGTAAAGCCCTGTGGCCCGGAAGTCTGCGAGCAAGCCTTGGTCGACGCCGGAGCTGCGTCCGAGGACAATCGCCTCGATCACGTCGTGCCGCTCACCCTTCAGCCCGGGTGCCGTATCGCCCCCGAGCCAGCGTCCGACGCGGTCGCCCACGCCGGAGATGCCGCCGCGCCGGCCGACGAGCCGCCATGACTGTGCCTCGAGGACCGCGTGGATGCCTTGCCTCCGCAGCCACTTCGCCTCGTCGAAGCCGTGCGACGGCCCGGGTGGAGCGCGCAGCTCGCCCAGGAGCCTGAGCCGCGCGCCCTCCGGCGGCGACCGCCCGAGCGGAAGCTCGAGCAGAACCGGCTCCTGCATACGCAGCGTCCCCCAGCGGAGCACGAGCGCCTTCATCCGCTGGTCGAAGCTCTCGGCCTTCGGCGGTTCCTGCACCTCGACGACCGCCCACTCGGCGGTGCCGATTCGCGAGGTGAGCACGCTGTGATCCAGCTGGGTGAGCCGCATGCTCCCCCAGCCCCAGGCTCCGGCCGCGACTGCGGCAGCGACAAGCGCCAGGCGTAAGCCGGGCTCGGGTAGCGCGAGCCCGAGCAAGGCAAGAACCGCGGCCGCGCTAAGAGCGGGAACGAGCGGCATGCGCGCAAGGTTCGACAGGGCAAAACCGAGGCAGAGGGCGCCGACGACTGCGTGCGGTGAACGCACGGTCACGTCACGGGATCACCAAGCCCTTCAGCTCTGCCATGTGCGCCGGCCCGATCCCCGGCACGCCCTGCAGCTCGGCGACCGAGTGGAAGGCGCCGTGTTGCTGCCGGTAGTCCAGGATCTTCTGCGCCGTGACAGGACCGATTCCCGGCAGGCTCTCGAGCTGCTCGAGCGTCGCGGAGCTCAGATCGAGCGGCGCGGAAGGCGAGGAACCCGCCCCCGCAGGCGCCGTGGCGGCTACACCGGCCGTGCCCCGTTTCGGCACGACGATTTGCTCGCCGTCGGCGACGGGTGCGGCGAGGTTGACCGCGCCGAGTTGCGCCTTCGCGGTCGACCCACCGGCAGCGGTGATCGCATCGTCGACTCTCGAGCCTTCGCGCACCCGGTAGAGGCCAGGGCGCCGAACCGCGCCTGCAACGTCGATCACGACGAGCTTGGCCACAGCAGCTTTCGGCTTCGCGACCGGCTCAACAGGCGTCACGGCCGGCGCAGCACTCCCACCGCCGAGATGCCGGATGAGGAGAAGGACCAACACGGCCAGGGCCGCGGCGCCTCCGAAGAGCTGGCGTCGCGAGATAGCCGGAATCCGGACGTCCATGTCTTCCATCGTGACAACACACCTGTGTCGCGGAGGTGTCAGCTTCATCGCGGCTCCGTAAACTCGCGCCGTGGCCGACTGGGTGACGATCTCCGCGCTCGCCTCGGCCGGCGGCACGCTCGTGCTCGCCGGCGTGACGGTCGCCTCTGTGCGCTCGGCCAACCGTGCGGCCCGCGTGGCCGAGCAGTCTTTGCTCGCGGGTCAGCGCCCGCTCCTCGTCCCCTCACGCGCCGAGGACCCGGCGATCAAGGTCAACTTTCAGGACGACGTCTGGTTCCTGGTGCCCGGCGGCCAGGGGGTGGCACGCGCGACAGACGACGCCGACTACTTCGTCATCTCCGTGCGCAACGTCGGCACCGGAATCGCCGTGCTGCACGGCTGGCACTTCTTGCCGGAACTGGTGCTCGAGCGCAGTGCGCACGCGGTCCCGCCACCAGTCGAGGATTTCATCATGCTCACGCGCGATCTCTACGTCGCACCCGACGACGTCGGCTTCTGGCAGGGATCCTTCCGCGACACGGGGAGCGACGGTTATCGCGAGGCGCGCAGCGCGATAGAGGTGCCGCAGCGCGTAGGCGTCGACATCCTCTACGGCGACTTCGAGGGCGGCCAGCGCATGATCAGCCGCTTCATGCTCTCGCCGCGCGAGACCGAGGACGGCGTGCGCTGGCATGCGTCCGTAGGCCGCCACTGGAGCATCGACCGGCCGGAGCCGCGCGAGCGGGACTAGACGACGAAGTTGACGAGCTTCTTCGGGACGACGATCGTCTTGCGCGGCTCGCCACCGTCGAGGTAGCCCGCCACGCGCTCGCTCGCGCGGGCGCACGCGACGAGCTCGTCCTCGCCCAGCGAGGCGTCGACCTCGAACCGGTCGCGCACCTTGCCGTTGACCTGCACGACGAGCTCGAACGTCTCGCGCACGAGCTGGGACTCGTCGGCCTCCGGCCACGGCTCTTCCCACAGCCGCTCGTGGCCGAGCACCGTCCACAGCTCCTCGGCGACGTGCGGCGCGTACGGCTGGATCAGCGAGACCGCCGTCTCGGCGGCGAAGCGGGCGTCCGGCGCGTCCGGCGCGCCGCCGAGCTGGTTCACCAGCTCCATCAGCGCCGCGATCGGCGTGTGGAACTGGAAGCGGCGCAGGACGTCGTCGGTCACGCGCACGATCGTCTCGTTCGCCTTCCGCGCCAGCGCTCCCTCGGTCGCGCCCGGCGACGGCGCGGCGTCGGCAACCTCGTGCACGACGCGCCACAGGCGCCGCACGAAGCGGACGATGCCCTCGACCCCGTCCGGTGTCCACTCCATGTCCTGGTCGGCAGGCCCCATGAACAGGATGTAGAGCCGCACCGCGTCGGCGCCGTAGGCGTCCGTGACCGCGTCCGGCCCCTCGACGTTCCCCTTCGTCTTCGACATCTTCGTCCCGCCGAGCGTCACCCAGCCCTGGTGGAACATCCGCGCGAACGGCTCGCGGAACCCGACCATCCCCCAGTCGTTCATCGCCTTGACGAAGAAGCGCGAGTACAGCAGGTGCCCGGTCGAGTGGTCGATGCCGCCGATGTACTGCGAGACCGGCGCCCAGTAGTCGACGACGCAGCGGTCGAACGGCGCCTCGTCGTTGTGCGAGTCGATGTAGCGCAGGAAGTACCAGGACGAGTCGACGAACGTGTCCATCGTGTCCGGGTCGCGCCGCGCCGGACCGCCGCACTGCGGGCAGTCGACAGCCATGTACTCCTCGTTCTGAGCGAGCGGCGGCTTGCCCTTCGGGGCGTAGTCCTCGATGTCGGGCAGGATCACCGGCAGCTGGTCCTCCGGCACCGGCACGACGCCGCACTTCTCGCAGTGGATGAACGGGATCGGACAGCCCCAGTAGCGCTGCCGGGAGACGCTCCAATCGCGCAGCCGGTAGTTGACCGTCGCGTTGGCGCGCCCGTCCGCCTCGAGCGCGCCGAC
>DATFSG010000207.1:0-6235 GCA_035262765.1 Gaiellaceae bacterium
GCCAGCCGCTTCACGTCCCACTCGAACGGCCCGGGCAGCGTCTCGTCGAAGTCGTTGAGGTCGAAGACGAGCGTGCGCTCGGGCGAGGCGAAGCCACCGACATTCGAGAGGTGGGCGTCGCCGCAGAGCTGCGCGCGCAGCCCGGCCCGCGGCGTCGCCGCGAGGTCGTGTGCCATCACCGCCGCGGCACCGCGGTAGAAGGTGAACGCGGAGACGAGCATGCGGCCGTAGCGCACCGGCACGAGCTCGGGGACACGCGAAGCGGCCTGCGCCTCCAGGATCGCGACCGGGTCGCGGTCGGGCGTGAGCTCGAAGCCGGCGTGGCTCGAGCGCGAGCACTCGGCGCGCGCCGAGCGGCCGCGTGCGGCGCGCTCGGCGACGGTGAAGTGGTCGACCGCGGGAGCGAGCCCTCGGCGTTCCTCGTTCTTCTCGTCTACGACGGCCATGGGATCTCCTTTCGTCGACCGATCTTACGTCGGCGGAGGCGCCTGCTCCTGAGCCGGAGGCTCTGCCGGGGGCGCCGGCACGAGATGCGCCGAGACGACATAGGCGACGCAGACCGCCACGATGATGAGCGGCACGAGCGCAAGACCGTCGGCGGCCACGAACACGCTCGCCAGCAGGACTGCGGTCAGAGGCAGGCCGAGCATGACCGTGGTCATCGCGCCGATCCCCATCGCTACGCCGGCGACCATCGGCAGGCCGGGGGCGTGGGACAGAGCGATGCCGCCGGCTGCGCCGATGAACATCGAAGGGAAGATCGGGCCGCCCCGGAAGCTCGAGAGCGATGCGGTGTAGGCGATCCCCTTGAAGGCGACGAGCAGCACGAGCGCGCCGACGCTGAAGGCGCCCGCGTTCTCGACCAGCGACGGCAGCTGATCCTGCCCCGAGAAGAGGACGAGCGACGAGCTATGCACCGTGAGCGCTGCGTAGAGCATTGCCGCCAGGGCGACGACGACTCCCATGACCATGGTGAGCAGGATCGCCCGTCGTTCGACGATGTCCTGGAGGCGGCGAGCCGTGGGCTTGATCAGCGCCCCGACCGCTGCGGCGCCGACCCCGATCACGAGCGCCCAGCCGAACTCGCCCGCCGTCGGAGTCGTGAACGCCGGGATGTGGGGGATGGCCAGCGAGAACGTCCCGAATCCCGTCCAGGCGTCGAGGCCGACGAAGATGAGTGTGCCGATGCCGGCCGCGAGCAGGCCGGGCATCAGCAGGGGGCCGAGCATTGCGCCGGCCGTGCTCCCGCCACCGACCTCGAGCAGGAGGAACGCGGCCACGAGCGGGTTTCCGACCAGCGTGCTGACGGCGGCGAAGCTCCCGGCCGCTCCGGTGACGGCCAGAGCCCGCTGAGGCGCGTCGCGCTTCAGCAGTTGCATGGCCAGGACGCCGAGGCCGCCGCCGAGCACGATCAGCGGCGCTTCCGGCCCGAGGACCGCGCCGAAGCTGAGTGTCGCCAGCGCGGCGATCGCGACTCCCGGCAGCTCGATCGGACGAGGGTGGCCTGCCATCTTCAGGCCCTCGGCGGGCTTGTGGCCGGCAGTCCCGGGGAGATAGCGAATGGTCAGCGAAACGATCAGGCCGGCGAGGATCAGCAGCGGCAGCGGCCACCACAGAGGCTCGTGGCCGAAGCCGAGCTCTCCCGGCAGCGTCTGGTAGAGGTACTTCTGGAGCTCGCCTACCAGCTTCAGGAAGAAGAAGGCGACGACCGCGACCGGCGCGCCGATGACCGCCGCGAGGACGAGCAGCATCGCGTACTGCTTGCTCCGCAGCAACTCCAGCGGAGACGGCGCCGCCTGCGAGTCGGGCGTCGAGGCGGAGGGTGCGGCCGACGCGCTCACTAGTGCGCGAACGAGCTTGCGCTCGCCGCGTCGTGGGTCGGTTCGGGCTGCTTCTCGAGCCGCTTCAGCTGTCGCTTCACGTCGGCGACGAGCAGGTCGGCCATGTCGTGCGTGAACCCGCGCCGCACGACGACGCGCAGAGCTGCGAGGTCGGTGCGGTTCTCCGGGAACGTGTACGCAGGCACCTGCCAGCCGCGCTCGCGCAGCGCGAGGGAGAGATCGAAGACCGAGTAGTTGTCGATCTCCGGCTTCAGCTGGAACGCGAAGACCGGCAGCTCGTCGCCGCGGGTGAGGAGCTCGAACGGCCCGAGCTCGTCGAGTCGCGCCGAGAGCCCGGTGGCCACGTCCCGCGCGTACTGCTGCACGCGGCGGTAGCCCTCGAAGCCGAGCCGGATGAAGTTGTAGTACTGCGCCACGACCTGCGCGCCCGGCCGCGAGAAGTTGAGCGCGAACGTCGGCATCGTGTCGCCGAGGTAGTTGACGCGGAAGATCAGC
This sequence comes from Gaiellaceae bacterium, assembly GCA_035262765.1. Classification (GTDB taxonomy): domain Bacteria; phylum Actinomycetota; class Thermoleophilia; order Gaiellales; family Gaiellaceae; genus Palsa-739. Next base: position 2,337 of record DATFSG010000207.1, read on the forward strand.
TCGTCGGGCAGCGCGTCGACGTCGCGCCAGACGATCCAGCCGACGCCCGGGTAGACGAGCCCGTACTTGTGGCCCGACGTGTTGATCGAGGCGACGCGCGGGAGGCGGAAGTCCCAGACGAGGTCAGGGTCGACGAACGGCGCGAACATGCCGCCCGAGGCGCCGTCGACGTGCACCGGCACGTCGATCCCGCTGTCCTCCTCGAACGTGTCGAGCGCGGCGCAGATGTCGGCCACCGGCTCGTAGGAACCGTCGAAGGTGGAGCCGAGGATGGCGACGACGCCGATCGTGTTCTCGTCGCAGCGCGCCACGGCTTCCTCGGCCGAGAGGTGGTAGCGGTCGCCCTCCATCGGCACGAGCCGCATCTCGACCTCCCAGTAGTTCGCGAACTTCTCCCAGCACACCTGGACGTTCGCGCCCATCACGAGGTTCGGCTTGTCGGTCGGCATCCCGTCGGCCTTGCGCCGGTTGCTCCAGCGCCGCTTGAGCGCGAGCCCGGCCAGCATCGCCGCCTCGCTCGAGCCCGTCGTCGAGCAGCCGGTCGCCTCGTTCGTCTCCGGCGCGTGCCAGAGGTCGGCGAGGATGTTGACGCAGCGGGTCTCGAGCGCTGCGGTCTGCGGGTACTCGTCCTTGTCGATCATGTTCTTGTCGAGACACTCCGCCATCAGCTCCTCGGCCTGGGGCTCCATCCAGGTGGTGACGAAAGTCGCCACGTTCAGACGCGCGTTGCCGTCGAGCATCAGCTCGTCGTGGACGATCTGCCGCGCGATGTCCGGCGGCAGCTCGTCTTGGGTGATCTTGTGCCGGGGGATGCGCTGGGCTTCGAGCGAGTAGAGCGGAGCGACGAGCAGGTCCGCCGCCTGCTCCAACTCGTGCACTTCGTGCTTCAGGGCCATCGATTCTCACCTTCCTGTTGAGCGCGCGGGGCTGCCGAATCGGCGTCAGTTTCGATCCGCCGGCGTTTTTCGTCATCGTCCTCCGCGGGTGATGAGGGCGACCCGGTCAAACCCCGTTTACAAGTAGGGCAAGCCCGTCGGCGACGAGGAATGGCCCGACGACCAGAAGCACTGCGATCGTCATAGGCCGCCGGTGTCCCCCGAGCCAGCGAAAGCCGCGATCGAGCGGGCCGACGGCCCGCTCCCCGAGCAGGATCGCGGTGAGAACGGGAGCCCAGACGACGACGGTCGCGAGAGCGCCATACCAGAGAACGAGTGCCGAATCCCTCGCCTCGTCGAGGCTCGCTGCGGTGATCGACGCGGCCGCGAGGGCGGTGAGGATGAGACGTTTCGGCCCGCCGACGCCGAGAGCCAGTCCGGCGACGACCGCGGTCGTGGCATGGACCTTCTCGAGCCGCGCGAGAATCCGCCGCGAGCGGCCGGTGTCGGGCTCGGCCGGTTCCTGCCGGTTGTAGACGTGCCAGGCGAGGCCGAGCAGCGCCACGCCCAGCGCGAGCTCTAGGACGCCCTCCACGTACGGTCGCTTCGTCCGGTGGCCGAAGGACACGGTGCCGATCAGCACCAGCACCTCGCACGCGGCGATCTGCCCGACCAGGACCCCGACCGCGAACCCGAGCGCCTGGACGCGACCGGTGCGAATGACCGTCAGCGTGGCCGCAAGGCCGAGCGGGCTCGCGGCGGCGATGAACGCGTACGGGACGAGATGAAACGCGGCGCTCGTCACGGGTTGGCCGCGCTCAGCTCAGCGCGGCGCCCGCCTTGGCGATGAGGAGGGCGGCCACGACCAGAAGGAGGACGCCGCCGACGAGGCGCCAGTTCTGCACGAGCCAGTCGCGCAGCCGCGCCCGGATCGGCCCCGACCGCTCGGGTGCGACCTCGGCCAGCACGATGGGTGTGTACACCGTGCTCGTGCCGACGAGGACGAACACGAGCATCCCGGCGACGGCGACGGCCCTGCTCGGATGCGTGCCGACGATGTGGGCACCCGCCGCGATCGCGATGAGGTAGGTCGGGAGGAACATCCCGAGAAGGAAGGCCGGCCAGGGGTCCATGTCGTCGAGCTTCGCCATCCACGACGGCTCCTTGACGTCCTCCCCTCGGCGGGCTCGCACAGTGAGCCAGGCGCCGATCAGGAAGAGGACGATTCCCGCCACGAGCGTGACCCACGATGCGGGTCGGCTCGCGCTCGCCCGGGACGTTCCTGCGTGCACCGCCACCGTCACGGCGGTGATGACGAGCAGGACGAGGAACTCGCCCAGGAAGAACGCCCAGGCCTTGCGCACTCCATGCTGCAGCGAGAGCAGGATGATCACCGCGAGCGGACACAGCGGCGTCAGCGCAAGCGCCACGCCGAGTCCGATCAGCACGCCCCACACGGCCCTACTGCTCGCGCTCGTCCTCGTGGATCAGCATCTTGCGCCCGGGTCTCCCGAGCCGGGTGACGACGACCGCAACAACCGTGACGAGATAGAGCTGGCCGATCAGCGCCTCGAGCACGGCGAGCGCGTGCCCGAGATTCGAGGCCGCCGTGTAGTCGCCGTAGCCGAGCGTGGCGAGCGTCGTGTAGCTGAAGTAGAGACGGAGTGGCCGAGTCCCGTCCGTCCCCTGGGCGAAGAACGGCCCGTGGCCGACCAGCGCCAGGATGCCGAACAGGAACATGAACAGCATCCCGAACAGCATGTAGACGCAGATCGCGCCGCCGACCGAACGCGAGTTCACCTCGTTCTGGGCGACCGCGCCCATCGCGATGACGTAGGCGAGGGTGACGGTGAGCAGCCCCGCGACGCCGCCGAGCGTGGCCGTCAGAGCCTCTCCCTCCCAGAAGAGGTTGATCGCTGCGGCGATCGCCGCAGCGGTCGCGATGGCGAAGGGCCCCGTGCGCTCGGTCATCGACCAGCCCGCCGTCCAGATCGCGATCAGCAGCGTCGCGCTCTGCATGAGCACGATCAGGCTCAGCGCCCAGTCGGTGTTCGGCAGCAGCGCGGCGAGGAAGAAGACGAGGAAGATCGCCGCGAGCACGGCCCAGTAGCTGTGACTCGCCCGCATCCGCTCTAGCCGTTCGAGGCGCGCGGGACGCGCCGGGGCGAGGTCGGTCATGGCAGCAGCGTCGGCTGTGCAGCCCGGCGGCGCATCGTCCTGCGCGGGTGAAGCGCCTGGCCGTTTCATCCGCCCGGCATGACGCGGGCAAAGCAGTCCTGGTCGAAGCTGGCGGGCGATGCTCTGGCGGAAGTCATCCGAGCCGGTCGCGACCACTTTCGGCGCGTCGGTCGCGCCCGACTACGCGGAGCCGTTGAGCGCCTGGAGATTGTGGGAGGTTGAGGACGTCGACGGGGCCCCGCGCCTGCGGAGCCTCTACCGGATCTCGTTCTGGCCCGTCGGCGCTCCGTTCGAGGCTCGCTGCGAAGCGCAGAGGCTTCGCCTCTCCCGCCGACCGCGCCACGCGGCCCCGACCGAGACGTGTAGCTGCGGCATCTACGGAGCGCCCTTCGAGCTCATTCGCCGCAAGCTGGCGATCGACGACGGGCTGCCTCCGGGAGGCCTCTTCGCGCTCGGCACGGTCTCCCTGTGGGGCGACGTGCTCGAGTGCGAACGAGGCTGGCGCGCAGCGCTCGCCTATCCCAGGCACCTGTTCGTGCCGCTCGGCTCCCCGGGCGCGGCGGACCGGGCCGTCGGCCTGCAGGACTACGGTGTGCCGGTGGAGCTGATCGACACCCGCAACATCGCCGACGCGCTCGACCACGTCGCCGAGCTGGCAGCATGACCACCGTCGCGCAAGAGGCTCCGCCTCCGGCGAAGCGCGTTCGGCCGCTGTGGCGCCGATTCCTCCTCTGGGCGGCGATCCTGTTCTTCCTCGGCGCGGCAGCCGACCTCCTCGGCTGGGATCTCAGAAGCTGGTTCCACAGCCTCTGGAACACGATCACGACGATCTCGCTGGGCTCGCTC
>DATFSG010000208.1:0-18979 GCA_035262765.1 Gaiellaceae bacterium
TCTGAAGTACCACTCCGAGCACGACTGGGCTCGGCTGGAAGGAGACGAGGCCGTGCTCGGCATCACGTGGTTCGCCGCCGATGCGCTCGGCGAGCTCGTCCACTTCGAGCCGCCCGAGGTCGGCTCGAGCGTGACGAAGGATCACTCCTACGGCGAGGTCGAGTCCGTGAAGGCCGTCTCCGACGTGATCGCGCCTCTGTCGGGCGATGTGCTCGAGGTCAACGGACAGGTCGTCGACGCGCCCGAGACCGTGAACGAGGACCCGTACGGCAACGGCTGGCTGCTTCGCGTGCGTGTGGCGGATCCCGGCGAGGTCGACGCCCTGCTCGACGCCGGTGCGTATCGAGAGCTGCTCGCGAACCAGTGACGCACCCGTTTCTCGCGCTCACCGAGTCGGACCGGGAGGAGATGCTCCGGACGATCGGGGTCGGCTCGGTCGACGAGCTCTTCGGCGACCTGCCGGAAGCGGTCCGGTTTGGGCGGGAGCTCGACCTCGAGCCGGCGCTCTCGGAACAGGAAGTCTTCGCGCACCTCGCGGCCCTCGCCGAGCAGAACGCGGACGCGAGCCGCGAAGTGTCGTTTCTCGGCGCCGGCATCTACGACCACTACGTGCCGGCGGTCGTGGACACGATCCTGCAGCGCGGCGAGCTCCTGACCGCCTACACGCCGTACCAGCCTGAGATGAGCCAGGGCGTCCTCCAGGCGATTTTCGAGTACCAGACAGCGATCTGCGAGCTGACGGGCATGGACGTCTCGAACGCGTCCGGCTACGACGGCACGGTCGTCGCCGCCGATGCGTGCTACGTCGCGAAGCACGCGACCGGCCGCGACAAGGTCGTCGTAACGGAGGCCACCAATCCGCAGGTGCGGCAGGTCGTCAAGACGTACGCAGCCGGGTTCGGCCTCGAGGTCGTCGAGGTACCGCACCGCAACGGGACGACCGATCCGGACGAGCTGGAACGTGCCGCAGTGGACGCGGCGGCCGTCTTCTTCCAACAGCCGAACTTCTTCGGTTGCCTCGAGCCGGCACCGGATCTCGCGGGGAGAGCCGCGGAGGCCGGCGCACTGCCGATCGCGCACGTCGACCTCCTCTCACTCGGCGTGCTCGAGGCGCCGGGCCGTTACGGGGCCGCGCTCGCGCTCGGCGAAGGACAGGCTGCCGGGAACTTCCCATCCTTCGGCGGGCCGCACTACGGCTTCCTCGCGGCGCGCCAGGAGTTCATCCGGCGCATGCCGGGCCGCATCGTCGGCGAGACGGTAGACACCGCGGGTGAGCGCGGCTATGTCCTCACCCTGCAGACCCGGGAGCAGCACATCCGGCGGGAGAAGGCCACCTCGAACATCACCACGAACCAGACCCTGCTCGCCCTCGGCGGGCTCGTCTATCTCACGTGGCTCGGGCCGCAGGGGCTGCGCGAGCTGGGGGAGACCTGCCGGTCGCTGGCGGCATACGCCAAGCAGCGCCTCGAAGAGAGAGCCGGGCTGGAGCTGGCGTTTGCACAACAGACAACGTTCAAGGAGTTTGCCGTCCGCGTCGGACGGAACGCGCGAGAGGTCGTGGCGGACGCGCGCGAGCTCGGCGTCCACCCCGGCTACGCGCCCGGCCGCGACTACGAAGGGCTGGACGACGTTCTGCTCGTGGCGGTCACCGAGCGGCGCACGCCGCAAGAGATCGACCGTCTCGCAGACGTGCTCGCCGAGGTCGCGCGATGAAGCTCATCTACGAGCGGTCGCGGGCGGGCCGCCGCGCCTCGGCTCTTCCGCACTACGAGAGCCTCCCGGCTCCGCCGGAGCTGCCGGAAGAGCTCCGTCGCGCCGAGCCGCCGCGCCTGCCCGAGGTGCCGGAGTTCGAGCTCATCCGTCACTTCACCGAGCTCTCGACACGCAACTTCGGCGTCGACACCGGCTTCTATCCGCTCGGCTCCTGCACGATGAAGTACAACCCGCGGATCAACGAGCGTCTCGCGGCGCTCCCGGGGTTCGCACGGCTCCACCCGCTGCAGGACGAGGACGGAGCGCAAGGCGCGCTCGAGCTGATGTGGCGGCTGCAGGAGATCCTCGCGGAGGTGACAGGCCTCGACGCGGTCTCGCTCCAGCCGGCCGCCGGCTCCCAGGGCGAGCTGACCGGCCTCCTGCTCGTGCGTGCGTACTTCGCGGCGCGGGGCGAGGGCGAGCAGCGGCGCAAGGTCGTCATCCCCGACACCGCGCACGGCACGAATCCGGCCTCGGTCACGATGGCGGGCTACGAGCTCACGAACGTGCAGACCGACGCGCGCGGGAACATCGACATCGACGATCTGCGCGGCAAGGTCGACGAGCACACCGCCGCGCTCATGCTCACGAACCCGTCCACGCTCGGCCTGTTCGACGAGAACATCGAGGAGATCGAGCGGATCTTCCACGACGCCGGCGCGCTCATGTACTACGACGGCGCGAACCTCAATGCGGTGTGCGGGATCTCGCGTCCCGGCGACATGGGCTTCGACATCGTCCACATCAACCTGCACAAGACGTTCTCCCAGCCGCACGGTGGCGGCGGCCCGGGCGGCGGGCCGATCGCGGTGCGCGTCATCCTCGAGCCGTTCCTGCCGGTGCCGGCCGTGGTGCGACGGGAGGAGGGCGGCTTCGGCCTCGATTTCGACCGACCGCAGACGATCGGCAAGGTGCGCGGGTTCACCGGCCCATTCGGCGTCTTCGTCCGCTCGTACGCGTACATCCGGATGTGGGGGCCGCGGCTACGCGAGATGAGCGAGGCGGCGGTGCTCAACGCGAACTACATCCTCGCTCGGCTCAAGGACGCCTACGACCTGCCCTTCGACCGCCTCTGCATGCACGAGTTCGTGGTCTCCGCGAGGAGCCTGAAGAAAGCGCACGGCTGCACGGCTCTCGACGTCGCGAAGCGGCTGATGGACTATGGCTTTCACCCGCCGACCATCTACTTCCCGCTGATCGTTCCGGAGGCACTGATGGTCGAGCCGACGGAGACGGAAGCGAAGGAGACGCTGGACGCCTTCTGTGACGCGATGCTCGCGATAGCCCGCGAGGCGGCGGACGAGCCGGAGCTGCTGAAGGAGGCTCCGCACCACCGGCCGGTCAAACGGCTCGACGAGGTGCGCGCGGCGAAGAATCCGGTCGTCAAGTACGGCTTCGGGGAGCAGCCGGAGCTCGAGCCGGCCGCGCATCCGGTCGCGGTCGAAGCTCCCAAGGGCGCGTAGCCCAATGCGTCGTCGTCGTCGTCTCGCGGTCGCGGCAGCTCTCTTCGTGCTCGCGGCGGACCTCGTCGACTCGGCGCTCACCCGGACGGTCTACTTCCATCCGCGCCCGCTGTGGCTGCTCGTCGGGGGCGCGGCCGCAGCCGCCGCGGTGCTCGTGCTCGCGCCGCGCGTCCCGTCGGCGGCGCTCTCGCTCGGTGCCGGGACGACGACGGGCGGCGCTCTCGGGATGCTCGTAGCGGCGCTGGTCTGGAGCCGGGGCGTCCCGGATCCGCTCATCCGCGGCACCGTCGCATTCAACCTCGCCGACGTTGCGATCGCCGTCGGCGACGCGATTCTGCTTGGCTCGGCGCTGCTGATCGTCTGGCGTCAGCGCCACGTGCTGCGCCAGCCGATCTGAGCCGTCTAAGGGCGCCGGAGCTCGAGCGAGGCGCCGACGGGGCGGCCGCCGAGCCCTTCGAGCAGAGCACGCGAGGCGACGTTCGTCTCGTCGACGTCGGTCCACGCTTCGCGCTCGCCGCGCTCGTGGAGCACGGTGAAGACCTCGCCGATCAGCCAGCGCGCGATTCCTCGCTGCCGCAGCGAGCGCTGTACGCCGATGAAGCCGAGCCTCGGATGCTCGGGCCGAATCCAGACGCGGCAGATGGCTACGCCTGCGCCTTCACAGACCGCGACCAGATAGACGGCCGGATCGAACTGGGGCGAAAGGAATGTCTCCTCGCGGAAGTCGTCGGCGGTCCAGAGCCAGCCGTCGGTGCCCGGGACGTCTTGTCGCAGTTCGTCGTCGAGCAGCCGCAGCGCTTCTTCGTCCATGTCGTCGGCGCGGACAGCTGAGAAGCCGGCGGGCACGGGAAGCCGGGGCACGGCAGTCGGAAGCACAAGGTCGAGCTCTCTGCGCTCGCGGACGAAGCCGAGATCCTCGAGTGCCCGGAGCTGCTCGACGTCGCTCTCGTCGACCCTGGCGAACAGCTCCCCCTCCGGGAGATCTCCGTCGGGAGGACCGATGACGAAGCGGCGGCCGTCCGGTCGCAGAAACGTGCGCGCCTCAGGCACGGACGTGCTGTGACTCCCGGCGTTGCTTGGGAGCAGCCGCTAGCTGCCCGCAGGCGGCCTCGATGTCCCGGCCACGCGTAAGCCGCACGGTGACCGGTACCCGAGCCCGCTCGAGCTCGCGCCGGAAGGCCGCGATCCGCTCACGCGACGAGCCCGCGTAGAGGCCGGTCGGGTTGTACGGAATCAGGTTGACCTTGAAGTGGTCGCGGCCGAGCAGTTCGGCGAGCGCCCGCGCCTGTTCCGGCGCGTCGTTGACCTCCGACAACATCACGTACTCGACGAAGACGCGGCGCCTCGTCGCGTCCACGTGCCGGCGGCACTCGGCGACGATGTCCGCGACCGGATAGCGCTCGTTCACGGGCATGATCCGCGACCGCAGCTCGTCGTCGGCCGCGTGGAGGGAGAGGGCAAGGCGGATCGGCTCGTCCACCTCGTCCACGAAGCGGCGCAGGCCGGGCAGCCAGCCGACGGTCGAGATCGTCGTCCGCCGGTGGGTGATGCCGAGATCCGGCAGGCGTCGCGCCGCCGAAAGCACCTCGTCGAGGTTGAGCATCGGCTCGCCCATCCCCATGAACACCGCATGGTCGACCTTCGTGAGCCGGCGGAAGTGGAGCGCCTGGTCGACGATCTCCGACGCCGTGAGATTGCGGCCGAAGGCCATCGCGCCGGTCGCGCAGAAGGTGCACGTGAGCGGACAGCCCGACTGCGAGGAGAGGCAGAGCGAGCGCCGGCCGTCGCGATAGCGCATCAGCACCGCCTCGACCGGGTGGCCGTCGGCGGTGCGGAAGAGCGTCTTGACCGTCCCGTCGCGCGACTCGCGCTCGGTTTCTACCGTCAGCGTCGAAAACGACACGGCCGCCGCAAGCTCTTCGCGAAGCGCCAGCGGCAGGTTCGTCATCGCGTCGTAGCCGGCCGCGCCGCGCGCGGTCCACTCCCACACCTGCCGGGCGCGGAAGGCCGGCTCGCCGCGCTCGTGCATGGTCTGTTCGAGAAGGGCTAGATCCACCGGGCTACGGTAGCGAGGCCTCCTCGAGAGCCGCCGCGGACTCGCGGTAGTGCGGGAGCGCCGCCGCGAAGCGCTCGTCCCAGGAACCGTCGCGGCCCTCGAGATGGTCGTCCAGGGACGCGAGGTATGCGTGCCAGCCGGCGCTGTAGCCGGTCGCGTGGCCCGCGGCGAGCGCGCGGTGGTCGAGGACCAGGAGCGTTCCGTCGTCCGTGGAGGAGAGCTCGAAGCGCACGACGGACTCCGTCTCGCCGTCGAAACGCCACTCGTACTCGAGCAGGGACGGCGGCTCCCAGCAGAGAACGCGACCCGTCACGGTGCCTCCCTCGCCGAAGTCGAGCTCGACCGTGCCGTCCATGCCGTCGCCGACGCTGCCGGGCGCCAGCCAGCGAGCAAGCCGCTCCGGGCTCGTGAGCGCGTCCCACAGCTCCTCGGTCGGGACCGGATAGAGCCGCTCGAAGCGGACGCTGCGCCGTTCTCCGTCAGCTCGCAGAACACCGGCTTCGTTCATCTTGTCTCCCTTCGTCGGCGCCCGCGCCTCAGCTCCGTGTCGAGTGCGTCGAGGCGGTTCTCCCAGAAGCCGCGGTAGCGGCCGAGCCACGCGTCGAGCTCTGCGAGTGGGGCGGGCTCGAGCGAGTAGACGCGCCGTTGCGCTTCCGCCCGCACGTGGACGAGGCCGAGCTCGCGAAGGACGCGCAGATGGCGCGAGACGGCCGGCCTGGAGATCGAGAAGTGCGTGGCGATCTGTCCCGCGTCGAGCTCGCCGTCGGCGAGCAGCTCCACGATGGTTCTCCGGGTCGGATCGACCAGTGCCGCGGCTGCCTTCATGATCCTGTATGTAACATATCGGTTACATAAGAGTCAAGCCGAGGCGCCGATAGGCTGCGGCGGATGATCGACCTCCGTTCCGACACCGTCACCAAGCCGACGCCGGGGATGCTCGCCGCGATGGCGGCCGCCGAGGTCGGCGACGAGCAGGAGCGCGAGGATCAGACCACCAACGAGCTGCAGCGCCGGATGGCCGACCTGCTCGGTCACGAGGCGGCGCTCTTCCTCCCGACGGCGACGATGGCGAACCAGGCCGCGCTGCGCGCGCTCAGCACGCCCGGCTGCAAGGTCGTCGCCGAGGAGCGGACGCACGTCCTCATCTACGAGTGGGGAGGCCCGGCGATCCACTCCGGCCTCGTCATGCAGGGCCTCGCCGCCGACGCCGGCCGGCCGACGCCGGAGCAGATCGAGGACGTCGACGAGTTCGGGCCGGGCAGCGTGCTCGTGCTCGAGAACACGCATCGCAGCTCAGGCGGCCGGATCTGGCCGTTCGAGGAGTTCCGCGCCACTCTCGAGGCCGCTCGCTCGCGTGGCGCCGCCGTCCACCTCGACGGCGCGCGTCTCTTCAACGCGTCGGTCGCGGCAGGCGTCGAGCCGGGGGCCTGGGGAGCACTGGCCGACACGGTGACGGTCTGCTTCTCGAAAGGCCTCGGCTGTCCGTTCGGCGCAGTCCTCGCCGGTTCCGCCGAGACGATCGAGCGCGCGTGGGAGGGCAAGTTCCTCTTCGGCGGCGCGCTCCGGCAATCGGGCATAGCCTCGGCGGCGATGCTCTACGCGCTCGACCACAACGTCGAGCGGCTCGCCGACGACCACGCGCGCGCACGACGGCTCGCGGAAGGGATCGGGATCGATCCCGTGACGGTCGAGACGAACTTCGTTCCCATCCCCGACGAGCCCGGCCTGCGCGAGAGGCTCCTCGAACGAGGCGTCGGCGTCGGCGGCCTCCGTGCCGGCTGGCTGCGCGCCGTCACGCATCTCGACATCGGCGACGAGGACGTCGATCAGGCGATCGGGCAAATGCGGGAGGTGCTTTCCGTCCATGTCTGAGATCTCCGAGCGGCTCGCCGCGCGCCTCGAGCAGCGGGTCCGTGCCCTGCAGCGCGAGAAGCGGCTGCCGAGCATCGCCGCGGCCGTCCTCCGCGACGGCGAGCTGATCTGGGAGACCGCGGTCGGCGCGGCGAACGTCGAGTCCGGGCTCGAGGCGACGCCCGACACGCAATACCGCATCGGCTCGATCACGAAGACGTTCACCGCGGCGGCGATCATGCAGCTCCGCGACGCGGGCAAGCTCGACCTCGAGGACACGCTCGACCGGCATGTGGAGGGCGCGGCGCACACGCCGACGATCCGCCGGATGCTCTCGCACGCCTCGGGCCTGCAGCGCGAGACGCACGACGACTCGTGGCTGACCCTGCGCTTCGCACCGCCTGACGAGCTCCTCGAGACGCTCGAGCGGGCGGAGCTCGTCCTCCCGTCCGGCGCCAGGTTCCACTACTCGAACCTCGCCTTCGCGCTGCTCGGCATCGTGGTCGAGCGCGTCTCGGGGATGCGGTACCAGGACTACGTGCGCGAGCGGCTGTTCGAGTCGGTCGGCCTGACCCGAGTGAGCTTCGAGCCCGAGCCGCCGGCCGCGCAGGGCTACCTCGCGCAGCCGTACGCCGACGGCGTCTGGGACACGATCGGCGTGGAGACGGGCGCGTGGGCGTCCGCCGGTCAGCTCTGGGGGACGGCCGGCGACATCTGCCGCTGGGGCGCGTTCCTCGCGGATCCCGACGAGTCGGTCCTCGCGTCGTCGAGCGCCGAAGAGATGCGGACGGTGCAGGTCATCGCCGACCACGACCGCTGGCTGGCCGGCTACGGGCTCGGCCTCGGGCTGTCGCGCGACGGCGAGCGGATCCTCGCCGGTCACGGCGGCTCGATGCCCGGCTTCATCGCGACGCTCGCGTTCTCGGCGAAGGAGAAGGTCGCGGTCGCCGCCCTCACGAACGAGAGCGAGGCGGACCTGGGCGAGCTCGGGAACGCGCTCGTGGCGACGACGGTCGAGGAGTGGCCGGTCGCGCCCGAGACGTGGCGGGTCGGCGACCCGCCGCCCGACGACGTCGTCCCGCTGCTGGGCATCTGGTTCATGGAGGCGGCCCGCGTCGTGTTCCGCTGGCGCGAAGGGAAGCTCGAGGCGCGCTTCGACGGGATCCCCGACTGGCGGCCGTCCTCGGTCTTCGAGCGCGAGACGGAGGACCGCTGGCGCACGGTCTCAGGCCCCGAGCACGGCGAGGCGCTGCGCATCACCCGCGAGCCGGACGGCTCGGTGTCCCAGCTGGTCTGGGCCGGCTACCCGGTGACACGCGAGCCGGGCCCCTGGCGCGCGCCCGAGTAATTACTCGTACTGGAGCGCTTCGAGCACGTTCAGCTTCGCCGCTCGGCGCGCGGGCCAGATCGCGGCCAGGAGGCCGACGATGATCGCCGCGATCACGAAGAACACGATCGACGCGTACGGCACGGCGAAGACGATGCCCTCGTCCGAGAGCGCGTGGGTGACGAGGATCGCGAGGAAGAAGCCGACGATGATCCCGAGCGCCGCGCCGATGAGCGACGTGACGACGCTCTCGTGCCTGATCATCCGCCGGGTCTGCCGTCGCGTCATGCCCACTGCGCGCAGCATCCCGATCTCGCGCGTTCGCTCGAACACGGTCAGCACGAGCGTGTTCACGATCCCGAAAAGGCTGACGATGATCGACAACGCGAGCAGCACGTAGAGCAGGCTGATGATGGCGTTGAGCGGCTTCTCGAAGTTCGACTTGAACTCCGAGTGGGTCTGGACCTTGGCGTCCGGGAACCCGGCCGTCGCCTTGTTGAGCGCTGCCGTGTTCGCAGGAGTGACACCGCCCTCGATGTTGACGAACGCCATCTCGTTCTGCGGATCGACGTAGTTCTTGTCGAAGAGCGCGTTGGAGATGGTCACCGGGCCGAACGGCGAGCCTCCTTTCGGCAGCTTGAAGACACCGTCGACCTTCAGGTGGAGGACCTTCGCGGTCGGCGTCTCGATGTCGAGCGGCGAGCCGACATGCAGATCGTTCGACTTCGCGTACTTGTCGTCGACGAACGCCCCGGTCTGGCCGAGCTCGGCCGGCACCGCGTTCGAGCCTTCTTTCCAATCGAGGTGGATCACCTTGGTGAGGTTCGGATCGGCGCCGGTCAGGTTCTCCACCGAACCGAACACCTTCGCCGAGCCGGCGCGAATCCCCGAGACGACGGTGACGCCGGGAGCCCTCGCGATCGCCTTCTCGGCCTGGATCGTCAGCGGGGTGAACGTGTTCGATGAGGTGAGTGCGTAGTCGGCGATGAAGAGCTGGTCAACCGCGCTCTCGAACGAGGAGCGGATGCCCTGGCCGAGGATGGCCACGAAGGTCACGAGGGCCAGGCCGATCATCAGCGCGGAGGCCGTCGACGCCGTCCGCTTCGGGTTGCGCATCGTGTTGTCGCGGGCGAGGACTCCGGCTGTGCCGCCGATCCGCGTCGCGGGCCAGCCGAGCACCGAGGCGAGCGGCTTCACGAGCCGCTGGGCGTTCGCCGCCACTCCGAAGAAGAGGAGCAGGATGCCGACCCCGAGCGAGAGCAGCCGCGTGCTCGTCGGCAGGTGGTGTCCGAGGACGCCGTAGCCGAGCAGCAGCACGCCGAGCAGGAGCGTCACGCCGGATGCCCACGGCGCCCAGCGGGCGAAGCGCCCGCGCGGCAGTTCCGCGCCCTCGCGGACGGCAGCGATCGGCGGTACGCGCGTTGCACGGAGCGCCGGCCGCAGGCTCGCGATCAGGGTGATGACCGTTCCGACGACGAGGCAGACGATCACCGTTCGGGTCTCGAACACGGTCCCTGCCGTCGGCAGATCGAACCCGACCAAACTGAAGATCGAGTTGAGCAACTTCGCGATTCCGAGCCCGAGGAAGAGCCCGGCGACCGACGCGAAGAGTCCGATCACCAGGGCTTCGACGATCACCGACGTCAGGACCTGGCGGCGCGTCGCGCCCAGCGTGCGGAGCGTCGCGAACTCGCGCGTCCGCTGCGCGATGGTGATCGACAGCGTGTTCGCGATCACGAAGCTGCCGACGAAGAGCGCGATGCCGGCGAACGCGAGCAGGACGTATCGGATGAAGCTCGTGAAGCTGCTGGCGCTCTTCTTGTCTTCCTTGACCTGGGCAGCAACATTCCGGACTTGAGTGCCATGCGGAAGGATCGGCTTGATCTCGCTGATCAGCTTCGACGTCGGCACGCCCGCCTTCGACTGCACGCGGATGATGTCGAGCTCTCCCTGGCGGCCGAGTAGCTTCTGCAGCGTCGGCAGGTCGAACACCGACAGCGTCGCGCCGCCGATCGAGACGCCGGGAAGCTCCACGAGCCCGGCGATCTTGAACTGCTGAACCGGGCCATTCCTCGCCACGCCGATCGTGTCGCCAACCTTGTAGCCCTTGCTGGAGGCGACATTCGAAGAGATCGCGATCTCGTGCGGCCCGCTCGGCCAGGTCCCCGAGGTGAGCTTGAGCGGGTTGAAGCGCTGGTCGCCGGTGGGGTTGACGCTGAGCGCGAGGCTGCCGCCGCCGCCTCCCGAGATGACCTTGTTGTCGCGGCCGACGAGCTGCGTCTGGTCGTCGGTCACGGACCCCGCGGCCGCGTTCACGTCTGGCAGCGTCTGCACCTTGCCAAGCAGGCTCTGCGAGAAGCCCGGCGCCTGCACCTGGTTTCCCTGGTCGTTCGTGAAGGCCGTCTTGGCGCTGATCACGGCGTCGGCGTTCTGGTACGTCTGCGTGAAGATCGACGTGAACGCGCTGTTGATCCCGTCCGTGAGGACGTAGGTGCCGCTGATCATCGCGACGCCGAGGATGATCGCGAGCGCCGTCAGCACGGCGCGAAGCTTCCGCCCCGCGAGACCCTTCAACGCGACGCGGAGCATCAGTGCAGGCTGCTCATCACCGTGAGCACTTCGCCCTGGCTCGCGCCGCGCAGCTCCTTCACGATCAGCCCGTCCTCGAGGAAGAGGATCCGGTCGGCGATCGCGGCCGCGCGCGCCTCGTGCGTGACCATCACCGTCGTCTGGCCGTAGGTGTCGGTCGAGGAGCGCACGAGGTCGAGGATCTCGCCGCCCGTCTTCGAGTCGAGGTTCCCCGTCGGCTCGTCCGCGAAGAGGATCGTCGGCTTCGTGACGAGCGAGCGCGCGATCGCGACGCGCTGCTGCTGGCCGCCCGAGAGCTGAGCCGGCCGATGGTCGCGACGGTTCTCGAGGCCCATCTTTGTGAGCAGCTCGTCCAGCCAAGCCTTGTCGACCTTCTCGCCGGAGATCGAGAGCGGCAGCGTGACGTTCTCCTCGGTGTCGAGCATGGGGAGGAGGTTGAAGAACTGGAAGACGAAGCCGATGTGCTGGCGCCTGAGCTTCGTGAGCTGGGAGTCGTCGAGCCGCGTGATCTCGTTGCCGGCGATCATCACCGTCCCCGCGGTGGGCTTGTCGAGCCCGGCGAGGATGTGCATCAGCGTCGACTTGCCGGAACCGGACGGGCCCATGACGGCCACGAGCTCGCCTGACTGGACGTCGATGTCGACGCCTCGGAGCGCCTCGACGGCGGTGGTTCCCTCGCCGTAGACCCGCGTCAGCCCCCGCGCCTCGACTGCAGCGTGGGCAGGCACGACCACGTCGCCTTGCGGCTGTTCCCTCACGGCCATGTCTTCGAGGGTAGACAAAATTGGCGCGCCAAGGGGAAGGTCGTTACACGATCTTCACCGGCCGCCGACAAGGAAGAAGACGAGGACCGCGACGGCGTAGGCGACGACCAGGAGCACACCCTCGCGCCGGCTCGAACGGCCATCCCAGACGACGGCCGTGGCGATAACCGCGGCAGCTGCCATCCCGAGCAGCTCCGACCAGCGGAATGCGAGTCCCAGTTGATGGGTGAAGAGCAGTGAGAGCAGCGTCACGACCGGGACGACGAGCAATGCCACCTGGGCACTCGAGGAGATCGCGATCTCGCTTGCGAGCCGCATCTTCCCGTTGCGCGCGATGACGATCGCTCCGCCGTGCTCGGCTGCGTTGCCGACGATCGCCACGACCACGACAGAGATGAAGAACTCACTCAGGCCGACGGCCGTCGCGAAGGCGTGCAGCGAGTGGACGAGAATCTCGCTCACCCAGGCCGTTGCGCCGGTCGCCACAGCGAGCACGCCGAGCGCGGCCGCCATCGGCCAGGTGCCCTCGCTCGGCTCGTCGCGGTCCCGAGCGACTTCCCGGTGGAGCTGCAGGTTGCGGCCGACCACGGCGAGATACAGCACCAGGAGCAGAATCGCCACGGGAATCGAGGCGACCACGACGGCGTGTCGCTGCGGTGCTCCGGTGTAGCCGAGAGCGGTCGGGAGTACGAAGGCGACGACGGCGACCCCGACGAGCTTGAGCTGGAGGAGGAGGGAGCGGCGGTCGATCCGCGCTCCGTCGGGGCCGGCGATCTGCGTGACCCCGTATACGAGCAGGAGGTTCGAGATCACGCTTCCCGCGAGTGAGCCGAGCACGACGACGGGCAGGTTCGCGCCGACGGCGAAGAGCGCGACGATCAACTCCGGCGCGTTGCCGAAGCTCGCGTTGAGGAAGCCGCCGATGCCGGGGCCGGTGTGCTCCGCCGCGTGCTCGGTCGACTCCCCGATCAGCCAGGCGAGCGGAATGAGCGAGATCGCCGCGAGCACGAAGAGCGTGACCTCGCCGGCGCCGGTGAGCCTGTCGACGAGGATCGTGATCGGTGCGAGGACGAGCGATCCCCACAGGAGCTTCCGGGCCACCGCGCAAGCCTAAAGACGGGCCGAGTGGGCATGAGGAGGGCGTGCCGCCTAGCGCTACAGCCGCTGTCTGTCAAGACTTGCGTAGCCCTGCATCCAGGCCAACAATGCGGTCATGACGCCCAAGCAAGCGACCGCGACCCTACCCCTGCATCCGCAGGACGAGGTCGAGTGCAGGGGCTGCGCCGTCCATTGCGAGAAGGTCGTCTACCCGGCTGCGTGCCTCGAGCGGTCGTGTCCCTTCGTCTACGCGTACGAGGAGCACGGGCACACGTACATGGGCTGCCTGCAGCAGGTCTTCGAGGCGGAGATCGACATCGAGATGCTCG
Organism: Gaiellaceae bacterium; assembly: GCA_035262765.1. Taxonomy (GTDB): domain Bacteria; phylum Actinomycetota; class Thermoleophilia; order Gaiellales; family Gaiellaceae; genus Palsa-739. The sequence goes on from DATFSG010000208.1 coordinate 13,230, forward strand.
TCGCGGCGGAGCGGACGAACGCCGGCTTCGGCGCTGTACGTGCGCTGCGCGGGCCGCTCCCAATGTGTGACGCGGCGGTGCAGTCGACGTTCTCACACCGGGAGAACGAGCTCGGCTGTCTCAATCCGGAATTCGGTGAGCTGCCGGCAGGCTCGCCGACGTTCCGCGTGTTCGCGCGCGTCTCCTAGCCGGCTCGCGTAGCCGCTGGAGGACGACGACGCCGAGGGCCGGGCCGGCCGCGGCGAGGAAGAACGCAAGCCGCCAGCTGTGCGTGGCGACGAGAGCGATCACCGGTGGCGCGCCGGCGACGACGACGCCGAGCAGCGTCTGCTGGAAGCCGAGCGCCGCGCCGGTGCGCGCGGCCCCGGCCTTCTCGGCGGCGGCGGCATAGGAGAGGCCGTTCCAGGACATGCTGAGCACGCCGGCGACGACGAAGAGCGGAACGAGCAGCGCGAGTGGGGCTTCGGTGGCCGCCGCGACGGCGCCGGTGAACAGCGCGACCGCCACTCCGATCAGGCGAAGCGGCCCGAGTCGGCTGCCGAGCCGGTCCGAGATTCGCCCGGAGCCGATGCGCGCCGCGACCGCGAGCACGTAGATCGCTGCCAGGACCGCGCCCGCCGACTCCTTCGAGAGGCCGCGGTGCTCGTGGAGGAAGAGGACGACGAAGCCGGTGATCCCGATCTGGGCCACGAGGTAGAGCCCGGTCCCGGTGCCGAGCAGCCACATCCACGAGCTGCGCAGCGGTGCGGTCACGTCGCCGATCACGGGCTCCTCTTTTGGGCCGGTCCTGATGAAGAGAGCCGCGACGATCGCCCCGGTTACGACCGCGCCGGCGAGGAAGATGAACGCGGCCCGCGTGCCGCCCGCCGAAGCGAGCGCGGGGAGAATCGCCGCCGCGATCGCGCCGCCGATCGGGATCGCCGTCTGCCGGATACCGAGCGCCAGGCCGAGCTCCGAGGCGGGGAACCAGGCCATGATCGCGCGCCCGCTGGCGGCGTTGACGCTCGCCCCGAGCGCGCCGACCGCGACGAGGACGACAGTGACCGTTCCGAACGTGTGCGTCGTGGACGCGACGAGCAGCATCGCGCTCGCGCCGGTGAGGCCGGTGGCGATCACCCAGCGCTCGTCGAAGCGGTCGGCGATGAGGCCCCACGGCAGCAGCGTGAAGAGCATCCCGATCCCGATGCCCGCGAGCACGATTCCGGTCTCGCCGAGCGTGAGCCCGTACTCCGACTTGAGCGCAGGCCCGAGCGCGGGCAACCCGACGGAGGACGCCGAGAAGCTCGCCTGCGCCAGCGTTCCCGCAGCGAGCACGACCCAGCGGTAGCGGGCTCCTCTCACGCCAGCCATCGTTCCCGCAGCTCCTTCGTCTTCCGGATCTCGTTCGCGTCCGGGCCGCGGTTGTCGGGGCCGGCGGTCTCGAGCACCGCCGGGAGCTCCTGGAGGCGCGGGTTGGAGAGGAACACGCCGAGCTTCTCCCCGAGCCCGCCTTCGAGGATGTTCGCGTGTCGGTCGCGGTTCGAGCCCAGCGGCGCCGCGGCGTCGTTGACGTGCAGCGCGCGGAGCCGGTCGAGGCCGATCGAGGAGTCGAGCTCGTCGAGGCAACCGTCGAGCGCTGCCGGGTCGGTCACGTCGATGCCCGACACCCAGAGGTGACAGGAGTCGAGGCACACGCCGAGCCGAGGATGCTTGTCGAGCCGCTCGAAGATCGCGGCGAGCTCCTCGATCGAACGCCCGATCGTGCCGCCGGCCCCGGCGGAGTTCTCCATCAGCAGCCACGTCTCGTCGGAGCAGAGCTCGAGCACCTGCTCCATCGCAGGCACTACCCGCTCCAAGCCGGTCTCGAAGCCGCTGCCGAGATGCGAACCCACATGGAATACGACACCGTCAGCGCCGATCCCATTCCCGACCTCCATCGTGTTGCGCATCGCCGCGACCGACTTCTCGTACACCGCGTCGTCGGGCGCGGCGAGGTTGCAGAGGTAGAGCGCGTGGCAGACGACGCCGCCGATCCCGGCTTCGGCTCGCTTCTCGCGGAACCGCTCGAAGCTCGCCGGGTCGTGGTTCGTCGGCCGCCATGTGCGCGGGCTCTGGGTGAAGACCTGCACCGAGTCGGCGCCGATGTCGACGGCGCGGTCGATCGCCTTTTCGATCCCGCCCGAGGAAGAGACATGCGCGCCGATCTGCATCAGCGGAGCCAGGCCTCGAGCCGCGCCGCCTCGTCCTCGACCTCGCGACGCCAAACGCGCGGCAGCGGCGCAAACGGCTGCACGGTCACCTTCCCGTGCGGATCCACGGACCAGGTTGCAGCGACGAAGCCGTCGACGAGGACGGTCTGGGCGACATCGCCGTTCTTGCCGATCACCTGCTTGCGAATCTCGTTCGAGATCACGCGCGTCCGGTCCGCGAAGCCGAGCAGGACGTTGTCCCACTTGGGCAGGAAGCGGACGGGAGCGGCCGTGTCGCCGTCCGGCAACGGTGCGCGCGGCACGTCGTAGAGCGTGCGGCCGTCCTCGGCAGGGAGCGTGGGGAGGCCGTCGAGCGCATGCTCGACGTCGCGGACCCGCAGACCGGACCAGTCGGATACGTCCGCCCTCGTCGCCGGGCCGAACGCTCGCAGGTAGCGGTGGACGAGCTCGGTGCGAGCGCCACGGACGTCAAGCTCTGCCGGCTCTCTGATGAGCTCGTACGTCGCCGACGGTCGCGTCGTCCAGACCGCGGTCTCGCGAGCGTGGAGCAAATGCGCGTGGCGCCGCACGGCGTGCACCATCCGCCGGTGGTCGCGCTCCTCGAGGTCACTGTGCGTCTCGCGCAGGTGAGAGAGGATCTCCTCGTAGGCGACTCGGTCGTCGCGCATGAGCGCGACCACGGAAGGGAGTGACGTGCGCGCGCGCTCGAGGTGCAGCGGGCCGAACCACGTGTTCATCTCCTTGAAGGCCGCGTAGAAGAGCGGATAGTCGCGCGCGGTGACGAGGTGCAGGGTGCCGCGCATGGCCGAGGGCTTGAGGACATCGCCGCGCAGGATCGCCCGCTCCAGCGTCGCGCGGCGGAACCCCTGGACACGCGACCAGAGCCCGACGTACGGCGCCGGCGGCCACTGTGCCTGCATCCCGACGAGGCGCTCGATCGCGGCCGGGGCCGAGAGCCGGCGCCGCTCGAGCAGCAGCTGCCGCGCCAGCGTGGCGCGATTGAGATCCCGCTGCGTCAGCGTCCGCCCCCGCACCCCGCCTACGCTATCCGCATGGCAGTGCGCGTCCGCATGGCTCCCAGCCCGACGGGGCTCCTCCACATCGGCAACGTCCGCACCGCGCTCTTCAACTGGCTCTACGCCCGCCACGAAGGCGGCGAGTTCCGGCTCCGGATCGAGAACACCGACACCTCGCGGGAGGTTGCGGAGGCGGTCGACCAGATCCAGGAGTCGCTCCGCTGGCTCGGCCTCGACTGGGACGGGCCGCACACGTTCCAGCTCGACCGGATGGACGACTGCCGCCGGGTCGCCGACGAGCTGCTCGCCGCCGGCCGGGCCTACGAGGACGAAGGTGCGATCCGCTTTCGCATGCCGAACGAGGGCTCGACCGGCTGGGACGACGTCGTCCGCGGCCGGGTCGAGATCCCGAACGAGACGATCGAGGACCTCGTGCTCGTCCGCTCCGACGGCCGCCCGACCTACAACTTCGCGTCGCCGCTCGAGGACGTCTGGGACGGGATCACGCACGTCATCCGCGGCGAGGATCACATCTCGAACACGCCGAAGCAGATCAACATCATCGAGGCGGTCGGCGCCGAGATTCCTGTCTACGCGCACGTGCCCAACGTGAGCGGCGCCGACGGGAAGAAGCTCTCGAAGCGCCACGGGGCCGTCACCGTCGACGAGTTCCGCAAGGACGGCTACCTCCCCGAGGCGCTGATGAACTTCCTCGCGCTGCTCGGTTGGGCGCCCGACGGCGAGACGACGATCATGCGGCAGGAGGAGCTGATCGAGCGATTCACGCTCGGGCGCGTCAGCCCGAGCCCGGCTCAGTTCGACTACCAGAAGCTCGACTGGATGAACGGCGTCTACCTCCGCGAGCTCCCGCCGGACGAGTTCGCGCACCGGCTCGTGATCTGGCTCGGGGAGAACGGCTACGACTGGGACGCCGAGCTCGTCACCCGCGCCGCGCCGCTCGTGCAGGAGAAGATCGCGAGGCTGGCGGAGTTTCCCGGCTTCGCGGGGTTCTTCTTCGGCGAGGTCGAGCCCGATCCGGTCGATCTCGAGGGCGGCGGGCCGATGCTCGAGTCGGCGCACACGGCGGTGGCCTCGGTCGAGCCGTTCGACGCGTCCTCGATCGAGTGGGTGCTGCGGCAGACCGCGGACGGACTCGGTCTCAAGCCGCGGCAGGCGTTCCAGCCCGTCCGCGTCGCTGTGACCGGATCGAAGGTCTCCCCGGGCCTGTTCGAGAGCATCGAGCTCCTGGGCCGTGAGGAGACGCTCACCCGCCTGCAGGCGGCCGCCTCCGTGGCGGCGGGCTAGTCACGCGGGGAGGCAGGGGCTTCGGCGGAGCGAGCGGGTCGAGGGCTCGCTGAAACGCGAGCCAGGCCCGGCGCTTGAAACGCTGGGTGGGGACAGGCAGTCCGGCGGGATCGGCGCTCTGGACGCCGCGCCGCCCGCCGCGTGGGGGCTGCGGGAAGTCCTTTGCCACTTCAAAGGCCTAAACGGCCGCGGGCGCGGCGCGGGTACGGACCGGCCGCGACGGCCGTTAGACTCGCGGCGATGGGGGATCCCATGGGTCATGCGGCGACCCGGATCCTGGTCGTCGACGATGAGCCGTCGATCAGGTTGCTGTGCAGGGTCAATCTCGAGCTCGAAGGACACGAGGTCCTCGAGGCCGACTCGGTTGCCTCGGCTCGCGCCACTCTGGCGGAGGAGGACATCGACGTTCTCGTCCTCGACGTCCACCTGTACCGCGAGCGGAGCGACGTGCTCGTGGCCGAGTGCCACGCGCTGCGCCCGCCGATCCCGGTCGTGCTTGTCACCGGCTCGGTGGACATCAACCACCCAGGGCTTAGCGACGCCGACGCAGTTCTGCCCAAACCGTTCGAGCTGGACCAACTACTCTCGACGGTGAGCAAGCTCGCGCACGTGCACGCCCATCGATGAGCACAACTGCCATCCGCACCCCACAGGAGTACGAGGACGCCTACGGGGCGTACTACGCCGAGGCCGCGGAGGAGGTCCGCGCGGTCAGGGTGGGGGAGAAGGACATGTCCGAGATGGCCGCGATCGTCACGCGGCATGCCGATCTCTTCACCCCGGAGCAGCTCGAGGCGCTCCGTGCGGCCGAGACCGAGGAGACGGACACCGACGAGACGGAGCGGCTCTACCGCCTGCGCAGGACGTGCGAGGACGGCATCGTCTCGGCCGAGCTGGCCGCGCGCGAAGACGAGCTCGAGAACGCGATCCTCGCCGCTCGGCTGACGTTCGAAGGGGAGGAGCTGCCGCTGCGCGCCGCGCAGGCGAGGCTCGCCGTCCTGCCGGAGTACGCCAAGCGCGACGCGCTCGGGGAGCTGATCCGGACGCTCGACGGAGGGTTCAACGAGCACCGTCGTGAGCTGCTCGTCGCCCGCGACAACCTCGAGGCCGGCCTGTCGGGCGAGCGCCTCGCGATCGCGCGAAACGAGACGGACAAGCAGATCTCGCTCCGCGAGCTGGAGGAGGTCCTGCGCCGCACGGCGGACGCCGTCGCCGACGAGTTCGCCCGCTTGCGCGAGCA
>DATFSG010000209.1:0-16986 GCA_035262765.1 Gaiellaceae bacterium
GCGCCTCGACCGCGAGATCCGGCCGGCCCGCGTCGCCCACGAACAGCGAGTCGCCGGTGAGGACGAGCCACGGCTCGTCGCTCCGAGAGCGGTCGATCACCGCGAAGCAGCAGTGCTCGGGGCGGTGGCCCGGCGTGTGGATTGTGCGCAGGACGACCTCGCCGACCTCGACCTCCGTGCCCTCCTCGAGCGGCTCGTGCGCGAACGTCGCCTCGGCGGCTCGGTGGACGCGGATCGGGACGCCGTGCTCGAGCGCGAGGCGCCCGTGACCGGAGACGTGATCGGCGTGGGTGTGGGTCTCGAGGACGCCGACGAGGCGGACCCCGCGGCGTGCCGACTCCTCCAGCACGGGCTCGACGTAGTAGGGCGGATCGACGACGACCGCGACGCCCGCGTGCTCGTCGCCGACGAGATAACAGGCGCAGCCCAGATCGTTGTTCAGGAACTGCGTGAAAAGCACGGCGCGACGCTACCACCGGCCCCCGCTATGTATCCGAAAGCGCCTCCGGCTCCCGCGCGTGCTCCTCGTCGAGCAGTCGGAGCACGAACCAGCCGATCGCGCAGAGGAAGACGAGCGTCTGCTCGCCGTTCATCAGGATCCCGCCGAGGTTCTGGTCGCGGACGGGCGACAAGCCCCACAGCCGCGGCGCGTGCTCGTAGAACGAGTAGAAGGCGTGGCTCGAGAAGATGAAGGTGAGGCCGAGGAAGGACGAGCCGACGAAAGCGATGGCGAGGTAGGCGAGGCCGGCCGGCGGCGAGAGACGTCCCGTGACGATCGGCCACCAGAAGAGGAGGCCCGCCGCAAGCAGGATCGCGTGCTCGATGTTCAGCCCCCAGCCGGTGCGCAGCGCCCAGTTGTAGAACGCGGCCAGGTGCGTCAGGTACCAGGCCGCGAGCCAGATCGGAAGGATCCAGCGCGTGCGAAGCCGGTTCAGCCCCCGGCGCCCGATCGCGTCCCGCATCCCTGGCGTGAGACCAAGCAGGACGAGCAGCGGCGCGACGTCCGCGATGAGCCCGTTCTGGAGCAGGTGCATGAGCAGGAGGTACTTCGAAGCGATCGTCTCGAGTGGCGAGTTGAGGGAGGCCGCGATCAGGAAGAGCCCGGAGGCGAAGGCGACGAGGCGCCACGTCGCTGGCCGGTCGGTGCGAGCGGCGCGCCAGTAGAGAACGGCCGCGATGGCAGCGAGCGCGACGAAGAGCGGCTCGAAGCTGAACGAGGTCGCGCTCACGTCGCGGCGGCGAGGCGAGTCCTGCGAGCGCGGCTCCAGCGCGGCCGCAGGAGCAGCGCGACGCAGACACCGAGCGTGAGTAGCTGCTCGACCGTCATCACGATCCCGGCCAGCTGCTGGTCGAGGAGCGCCGAGATCCCGTACGCGCCGTGGTACCAGGTGTAGAGCGGCGTGAAGCTGAAGATCAGGACGTCGGAGAGGATCATCCCGGCAGCGAACATCGACGCGGCAAGGGCGACGCGGCCGCCGACCGTGAGCCGCCGGTGCGAGCCCGGATCGATCAGCAGCGTCCAGACGAGGAGCCCGCAGAACATCCAGCAGACGTGCTCGAAGTTGTGGAGGTTCTGGTGGGCGAGCGCGGCGTCGTAGACGGAGGGGATGTGCCAGATCGTGAGGTTCGCGGCCCAGAGCGTGAAGGCGACGCGAGGCCGGAGCAGCGTCCCGAGGACGGTACGGACGCGCGCGTTGCGGGCGAGCGTGGCGAGGATCGGCGCAGGCAGGAAGAACACGAGCAGCGGCCCGCGCAGCGCGGCCACCATCAGCGCGGGGCCGAGGTCGCCGATCAGCACGTGCTGCGTCATGTGCGCCAAGAGCAGCTTCTCGTCGGCGAGATTGTCGAGCGGACCGATGAGGGCGAAGAGGGTTACGCCGAGCCCGAGGCCGAAGAGCGCGACGCGATCCCAGCCGGCGAGGTCTGCGCGACCGCGCCTGCGCAGCCTGACGACCGCCTGGAGAAACAGGAGCGCCGCGACAGCGGTCGCAAGGACGGGAACCACGCCCTCGATTGTGCCTCGGATCCGTCGAGTCCCGTCTTGCGAGCGTCGCTACGTGGCAGTAGGCTCGGCGGGTGCCTGTACGCGCTTTCCTGTTGACCGCCTCGAGGCCCGGCCATGCCGGCCCGACGGGCGTGGACCCGGAGGTGCCTCCCACCTAGCCCTCGATCGCATCGGTCGTCGAGACCGAGGATGCGACGGGGGCGACCAATGGGTCGCCCTTTTTGTTTTCAGATGCTGCTGACGCTGACACTCACACGGCCGCCGGCGACGGATCTCGGCTTTCTGCTGCACAAGCACCCCGAGCGGGTGCAGGAGTTCTCGCTGCCGTTCGGCTCGGCTCATGTCTTCTATCCCGAGGCGAGCGACGAACGCTGCACCGCTGCACTCCTGCTCGACGTCGATCCGGTCGGCGTCGTGCGCCGCGGCGTGCGCTTCGCGCGTCTCGACCAGTACGTGAACGATCGCCCGTACGTCGCGTCGTCGTTCGTAAGCGTGGCGATCTCCCGCGTCTTCGGCACCGCGCTCGGCGGCCGCTGCACTGCCCGACCCGAGCTGCCGGACGAGATGCTGCCTCTGGAGGCCCGGCTAAGCGTGCTGCCGGTCACCGGCGGCGAGGAGATCCTGCAGCGTCTCTTCGGGCCGCTCGGCTACGAACTCGACGCGGTCCAGCATCCGCTCGACGCGCGCTTCCCGGACTGGGGCGCAAGCCGGTACCACACGGTTCACCTGCGCGGTGAGGTGCGGCTCCGCGAGCTGCTCACGCATCTCTACGTCCTCATCCCGGTGCTCGACGCGCAGAAGCACTACTGGGTCGGAGAGGACGAGGTGGAGAAGCTCCTCGCTCGCGGGGAGGGCTGGCTCACGGCCCATCCCGACCGCGAGCTGATCGTCAACCGGTATCTGAAGTACCAGCGGCCGCTCACCCGGGCGGCGCTCGAGCAGCTGCTCGCCGAGGAAGAGCCGGCCGTCGACGAGGACGCCGAGCAGCGCGAGGCCGAGGAGGAAGCGGTCGAGGAGCCGCTGCGTCTGAACGAGAAGCGGCACGGCGCGGTCGTCGCCGTCCTGCGGGCGAGCGGAGCCAAGAGGGTGCTCGACCTTGGCTGCGGGAGCGGCAAGCTGCTGCGCGCCCTCCTGGACGAACCGTCGTTCGAGAAGATCGTCGGGGTCGACATCGTCTACGCCGCGCTCGAGATGGCGCAGCGTCGGCTGAAGCTCGACCGGCTCGCGCCGAGGCAGCGCGAGCGCGTCGAGCTGTTCCAGACCGCTCTCACCTATCGCGACAAGCGGCTGGCCGGCTTCGATGCCGCCGCGGTCGTCGAGGTGATCGAGCATCTCGATGCGCCGCGGCTCCGGAGCTTCGAGCGCGTCGTCTTCGGCGAGGCGAAGCCGGGAACCGTCGTCGTTACGACGCCGAACCGTGAGTACAACGCGAAGTTCGAGGGCCTGCCGGCGGGCCGGTTCCGCCACCGTGACCATCGGTTCGAGTGGACGCGGGCCGAGTTCGAGGCGTGGGGCGGCCGCGTCGCCGCCGCGAACGGCTACGCGGTCGGCTTCCTGCCGATCGGTCCGGAGGACTCGGAGCTGGGGGCGCCGACGCAGATGGCGGTGTTCGAGTCCGCATGAGTCGCCCGCTCGAGATCCCGGAGTTGTCGCTCGTCGTGCTGGTCGGCTCGTCCGGTTCGGGCAAGTCGACGTTCGCGCGCAACCACTTCCTGCCGACCGAGGTCGTCTCCTCCGACTTCTGCCGCGGCCTCGTCTCGGACGACGAGAACAACCAGGACGCGACCAACGACGCCTTCGACCTCCTCCACTACATCGCCGGCAAACGGCTGGAGCGCGGCCGGCTGACCGTGGTCGACGCCACCAATGTGCAGGTCGGGGCGCGCAAGCCGCTCGTCGCCCTGGCGCGCCGGTACCACGTCCTGCCGGTGGCGATCGTCTTCGACCTTCCGGAGCGGCTCTGCCAGGAGCGAAACGAAGGTCGGCCGGACCGCGACTTCGGGCCGCACGTGATCCGCAACCAGCAGCGGCAGCTGCGCCGCGGCCTGCGCAGCCTCAAGCGGGAAGGATTCCGCCAGATCCACGTCCTCGACTCGCCCGAGGCGGTCGACGGGGCGACGATCGCTCGCGCGCCGCTCTGGAACAACAAGAAGACGGAGCACGGCCCGTTCGACGTCATCGGCGACGTGCACGGCTGCGCCGACGAGCTCGAAGAGCTGCTCGGGCTCCTCGGCTACCGGCTCGACGACGGCGTCTACGCGCATCCGGACGGGCGGACGGCCGTATTCGTCGGGGATCTCGTCGACCGCGGGCCGCGCATCCTCGACTCCGTGGGCATCGCGCGCTCGATGGTCGAGCGCGGTAGCGCGTACGCAGTTCCCGGCAACCACGACCAGAAGCTCGTCCGCGCGCTGAAGGGCCGCAACGTCCAGATCACGCACGGCCTCGATCGCTCTCTCGCCGAGCTCGAAGAGCACCCCGAGCAGCGCGACGAAGTGGCCAAGTTCCTCGACTCGCTCGTCAGCCACTACGTGTTCGACGAGGGCAACCTCGTCGTCGCCCATGCGGGTCTGAAGGAGGAGATGCAGGGCCGCGGCTCCGGCAAGGTGCGCGACTTCGCGCTCTACGGCGAGACGACCGGCGAGACGGACGAGTTCGGCCTGCCCGTCCGCTGGAACTGGGCGGCGGAGTACCGCGGCCACGCGATGGTCGTCTACGGGCACACCCCGGTGCCGGAGCCCGAGTGGCTGAACCGGACGATCAACATCGACACCGGCTGCGTCTTCGGCGGCCGGCTCACGGCTCTCCGCTATCCGGAGCAGGAGGTCGTCTCCGTGGCCGCTCGCGCCGTCTACTCCGAGCCCGTCAAGCCGTTCCTGCCAGAGGAGGAGCTGCCGGAGACGCTGAGCGCGCAGCAGCGCCAGGACGAGCTGCTCGACATCGAGGACGTGCTCGGCAAGCGCCTCATCTCGACCCGCTTCGCCCGGAACGTGACGATCCGGGAGGAGAACGCGATCGCGGCGCTCGAAGTAATGGGCCGCTTCGCCGTCAATCCGAAGTGGCTCGTCTATCTGCCGCCCGCCGTCTCGCCTTCGGAGACGAGCGGCGAGCCCGGCCTGCTCGAGCACCCCGCCGAGGCGTTCGCTCACTACCGCCACGAAGGCGTCGCCTCCGTCGTCTGCGAGGAGAAGCACATGGGCTCGCGGGCGATCGTGATCGTTTGCCGAGCCGAAGACGCCGCGCGCCGGCGCTTCGGCGTCGTCGAGGAGGGCCTCGGCATCTGCTACACGCGCACCGGGCGGCGCTTCTTCGAGGACTCCGAGCTCGAGCGCGCGTTCCTCGACCGGATCCGCACCGCAGCAACCACCGCCGGCCTCTACGAGGAGCTCGGGAGCGACTGGCTGCTCCTCGACTGCGAGCTGATGCCGTGGTCGGCGAAGGCCCAGGCTCTCCTCGTCGAGCAGTACGCGGCGGTCGGCGCGGCCGGCCGCGTCGGGCTCGACCAGGCCGTCGATGCCCTCGAGCGAGCGCGGTCCCGCGAGGGAGTTGCCGAGCTCCTCGAGAAGTACCGGACGCGCCGCGACGACCTCGCTCGCTACACCGAGGCGTATCGCCGTTACTGCTGGCCGGTCGAGAAGCTCACCGACCTCAAGCTCGCTCCGTTCCACTTGCTCGCGAGCGAGAACGGCGTGCACATCGACAAGCCACACTCGTGGCATCTCGAGCGGATCAACCGCCTCGTCGGCGAGGACGACGAGCTGCTGCAGGCGACCGCGAACGTCACCGTCGAGACGACGGATACCGAGAGCATGGAGCGGGCGACCGCCTGGTGGTCCGAGCTCACCGAGGCCGGTGGGGAGGGGATGGTCGTCAAGCCGATGGACTTCGTCGTCCGCGGTCGCCGCGGAATCGCCCAGCCGGCCCTCAAGGTGCGAGGTCGCGAGTACCTCCGCATCATCTACGGGCCGGAGTACACCGAACCGCAGAACCTCGATCGGCTGCGCCGTCGCAACCTCGGCGCCAAGCGCTCTCTCGCCTCGCGCGAGTTCGCGCTGGGCATCGAAGCGCTCGAGCGGTTCGTCCGCGGTGAGCCGCTTCGGCGGGTGCACGAGTGCTGTTTCGGCGTGCTCGCTCTCGAGAGCGAGCCCGTCGATCCGCGGCTCTGAGCGAACGTTCCCTAGAAGCCCAGGTGCTTCGCGATGACCATGCGCTGCACCTCGTTGGTGCCCTCGCCGATCTCGAGGATCTTCTGGTCGCGGAAGAGGCGGGAGATCGCGAACTCCTTCATGAACCCGTAGCCGCCGTGGATCTGGAGGGCTGAGTTGACGACGCGGTTCGAGAGGATCCCGGTGAAGAGCTTCGCCTGCGCCGCGGCGAGGGCGAAAGGCTTGCCTGCGTCCTTGAGCCACGCCGCGCGGTAGACGAGCTGGCGGCCCGCCTCGATCTCTGTCGCCATGTCTGCGAGCTGGAATTGGATCGCCTGGAAGCTCGCGATGGGCTTCCCGAACTGGTGCCGTTCCTTCGCGTAGGCGGCGGCGAGGTCGTACGCGCCCTGAGCGAGCCCGACCCCCATCGACGCGACCGAGATGCGGCCGCCGTCGAGGATCTCCATGAACTGCGCGAAGCCGCGCCCGCGCGGGCCGAGCAGGTTCCCCTCGGGCACCGCGCACGAGTGGAACGAAAGCTCGCGCGTGTCGGAGGCGTGCCAGCCAAGCTTGTGCATGGGAGCTGAGATCTCGTAGCCCGCAGTGCCGTTTGGGACGACGATGTTGGAGATCTCGTCCTCGGCCGTGCGCGCGGTGATCGTGACGCAGGCGCTGATGTCGGTGCCCGCGTTCGTGATGAAGATCTTCGAGCCGTCGACCACCCACTGGCCGTCGCGCAGCTCGGCCTTCGTCCGCGTGGCTCCGGCGTCGGAGCCCGCGTCGGGCTCCGTCAGCCCGAACGCCGCGAGCCCCTGGCCCGAGGCGAGCCGCGGCAGCCATTCCTGCTTCTGCTCCTCGTTGCCGAAGAGCAGGATCGGCATCGTCCCGAGCGACGTGTGCGCGGCGACGGTGATCGCGACGGAGGAGTCGATGCGCGTCAGCTCCTCGATCGCGATCGCGTAGGAGACCGTGTCGCCGCCGGCACCGCCGTACTCCTCCGGGATGGGCAGGCCCATGAGCCCGAGTTCGGCGAGCTCGGCGACGAGCTCGTACGGGAAGCGCTCCTCGCGGTCGAGCTCTTCGGCGACGGGCGCGACCTTCGTCTCCGCGAACTCGCGGACGGTGCGGCGGATCAGCTCCTGCTCGTCACTGAGCTCGAAGTTCAAGCGACGAGCCTGCCGAGCTCGGCGATGAGCCGGACGCCGTAGCCGGTGCCGCCGGGCACGCGGAAGTAGTCGCCGCGGCTGCGCTCGAGGAAGGCAGGTCCGGCCATGTCGACGTGGCACCACGGGCCGTCCCCGGCGAACTCGTGCAGGAACTCCGCGGCTAGCGCAGGAGAGCCCTGGCGCAGCGATGAGCTGTTCTTCATGTCCGCGAAGGTCGAGTCGATGTAGCGACGGTACCGCGGGTGCAGCGGGAACGGCCAGACGAGGTCGCCGCTGCGGCGCCCCGCCTCGACGACGAGCTCGCCCCACTGCTCGTCGTTCGCGAATCCGCCGGCGTAGAGATCGCCGAGGGCGAGCTCCATTGCGCCGGTCAGCGTCGCGAGGTCGAGCACGTGTGTCGCTCCCTCGCGGCGGACGTACCAGAGCGCGTCGGCGAGCACGAGCCGCCCCTCGGCGTCCGTGTTCGTGATCTCGATCGTCTTGCCGTTCGCGGCGCGGAGGATGTCGCCGGGCCGGAACGCGTCCCCGCCGGGCAGGTTCTCGGCGGCGGCGAGCGCAGCGATCGCTCGCACCGGGGAGCCGAGCGCCGCCAGCGCGCCGATCCCGTGCAGCGTCCCGGAGCCGCCGGACATGTCGCCCTTCATGCTCTGCATCCCGCCGGGCGGTTTGAGCGAGATTCCGCCGGCGTCGAACGTGATCGACTTGCCCACGAGACCGAGCACTACGTCGTCGCGGGTAGCCGGCGGGTCGTAGCGCAGGACGATCAGGCGCGGCTCGTTGCGGCTGCCGCGGCCGACGGCGGTGAGAGCGCCCATCCCGAGCTCGTCGAGCTCGCGCGTACCGAGGATCTCGCAGGTCAGGTGATCCTGCTCGTGCGCGAGCTCCTGCGCCTTCTCGCCCAGCGTGTGCGGAGTGAGCTCGTTCGGCGGCATGTTCGAGAGGTCGCGCGCGCGGTTCGCGCGGTCGGCGACGATCGCCGCGCGCTCGACAGCGGCCTGGAGCTCCGGATCGTCGGTGTGGCCGACGACGATCCGCTCCGGCGCGCGCGCCTCGTCCTCCGCCTTCCAGCGGCCGGGCGAATAGGCGCCGAGGATCGTGCCCTCGACGAGCGCCGCTGCCTGCTCGGGCAGCGGCACCGGGAGCGACTCGTCGAGCAGCCAGACGAGCGTGCCGCCGACCCGGGCCAGAGCCTGGGCCGTCGTCGCACCCGCGGTCCGGAGCGCGTCGGCATCCACCTCGTCGCGCGGGCCGACGCCGGCCGCGACAAGACGCGGCGCCTGGAGCTCGCCGTTCAGGTGGAGCAGCACCGCCTCGCCGCGCTCGCCCCGCAGGTCGCCGCTCTCGCCGAGCTTCGCGAGCAGGCCGCCGAGCTTGTCGTCGAGGATGCGCGCGCCGTCGCCGCCCAGAGGCTGGGCGACCGGCAGTGCAAGTGCATCCGCGCCCGCCTGTCCAGGCAGCGCGATCTCGACCCTCGTCATCGCGGCGCGATGGTATCGCTGCGGCGCGGGCGGTGGCGCATAAACTCGCGCTCGACCCCGAGAAGGAGCAACAGATGCCAGGCAGCGTGCAGGAGTTCTTCGAGACGCTTCCCTCCCGTGCCGACACGTCGAGGATCGAAGGCATGAGCAATTCGTACGCCTTCGACATCGAAGGCGCCGGCCAGTGGACGGTCAAGGTCGCCGACGGCGCCGTCAGCGTGCACGACGGGCTCGAAGACGGCGCGGACTGCACGATCAGCGCCTCGCAGGAGATCTTCGGGAAGATCATCGCGGGCGAGCAGAACCCGACGAGCGCCTACATGACCGGCAAGCTGAAGCTCAAGGGCGACATGGGCGCCGCGATGAAGCTGCAGAAGCTCTTCCCCGACAACTAGGCGAAGACGATCTCGGCCGACTCGGCGACGCGCCGGTAGCCGATCCGCTCGTAGATCGCGTTCGAGGTCGGGTTGGCAAGGTCCGTGTAGAGGAAGCAGAAGCGGCGGCCGCCCTCGAACAGTCGGCCGTCGAGCAGGCGCTGTGAGAGCTCGGCCGTCAGCGCGGTCGCGTAGCCGTGGCCGCGCAGGTTCGGCGGGGTGTAGACCGGGCCGATCCGGATGCCGTTCGGCGTCGGGCCGCCCCAGCCGGCGTATGAAACGGGCACACCGCCGTCCTCCCAGAAGAGCATCCCCGACGTCGGTGACGAGAGCCGGTGGTCCACAATCTCCTCCGCGCGATCAGGAGCGCCATCATGCAGCGCCTCCTCGCCGAAGGCGACCAGCCAGCGCAGCGCGAGCTCCCGATCGTCGACGGTCGCGACGCGAGCCGACCCGGGTACCGCCGGAAGCGGTTCCACTCGCGCGAGTTCGTAGACGCCCTGCCGCATGTTCGTTCGCGCCGGAATACCCGTGTGCCCGATCCAGAGATCGACGAACTCGTGGACCTCCGGCTCCGCGCCGACTACGCCGGGCAGCTCTTCGCTCGAGACCGCCCCGACGAGCGCAACCAGAGCCTCCCGCGACTCGGGCCGGGCGAGGATGAGGTTGTACGGCGGCGTTTGCAGCGCCGCGCCGACCGGCCGCGTGCCGTCGCGGACCAGCCAGAACCGATACTCCCTATAGGCGCCTTGGCGGACGTTCCTCGCAATCCCGAGGATCAGGTTGTGACGCGCCTCGTCGGCGAGCAGCAGCGGCTCGGCTTCGGCGAGAAAGGCCGCCGCGTCGGCGAGCCTGACGGTGTCCAAACTACTCGTCCAGCTCGACGAGCACCGCGCCGCCCGCGACGCGGTCGCCCTCGCTCACGTGCACGGCGCGGACGGTCGCCTCGTAAGGCGAGACGAGCGGGGTCTCCATCTTCATCGCCTCGAGCACGACCAGCGGCTGTCGCGCTGCGACTTTCGCGCCCGGCTCGACGAGGACGCGGATCACCGTCCCGGGCATCGGCGCTACCACCTCCGCTTGCTCCTGCCCGCTCGCGCCGCGCCCGCCGGCGGCCGCGTCGACGTCGGGCGCAGGCCGCGTCGGCGGAGGGGGAAGGTTCAGCCGCCACGGCTCGCTCCAGACGCCCGCCGGGGCCGTTGCCGGCGGCTCCGACAGTGGAGGGGTCTCGGCCAGGAACGCGGTCGTGATGCGGCCTGCGCGAACCAGGGGATGCCCAACCAGCCAACGCAGAAACGGGAGATTCGTCGTCACGCCGCCGATCTCCGTCTCCTGCAGCGCCTGCGCCAGGCGGTCCAACGCCTCGTCGCGCGTGTCGCCGGCGGCGATGAGCTTCGCGATCATCGGGTCGTACGCCGTGCCGATCTCGTCGCCTTCGCGCACTCCCGAGTCGACGCGGATCCCCTCGGGCAGCCGCAGCCGCTCGAGCCGGCCCGCCTGCGGGAGAAACGAGCGCGGATCCTCCGCGTACAGCCGCACCTCGACTGCGTGCCCGCGCAGCTCGGCGTGCTCGAAGGACAAAGCCTCGCCGGACGCGATCCGGAGCTGCTCGCGCACGATGTCGATCCCCGTCACGAGCTCCGTCACCGGGTGCTCGACCTGGATCCGGGCGTTCAGCTCGAGGAACCAGAAGTCGCGACCGTCGAGGACGAACTCGGCTGTGCCCGCGCTCTCGTAGCCGATCGCGCGCGCGAACGCGACTGCGGCATCGCTCATCGCTGCCCGCAGCTCGGGATCGAGCGCCGGCGACGGCGACTCCTCGAGCACCTTCTGGTGGCGGCGCTGGATCGAGCAGTCGCGTTCGCCGAGAGACGCGACGTTGTCGTGCGTGTCGGCGAGCAGCTGGATCTCGACGTGGCGCGGCCGTTCGAGGTAACGCTCGCAGAAGACGGAGTCGTCGCCGAACGCGGCTGCGGCTTCGCGCTTCGCTGCCTCGAGCGCCTCGTCCAGCTCCTCCGGCGCGCGTACCACTCGCATCCCGCGCCCGCCGCCGCCCGCGGCTGCCTTGACGAGCAGCGGGAAGCCGAGCTCCTCCGGCGTCCCGGTGGGCAGGACGGGAACGCCGGCCGCCAGCGCGGTCTCCTTCGCGGCCAGCTTGTCTCCGCCGGCGCGCAGCGCCACCGGCGGCGGACCGACCCAGGTCAGCCCCGCCTCGAGGACGGCTTCCGCGAGCTCCGCGCTCTCGGAGAGAAAGCCGTAGCCGGGATGGACGGCGGCGGCGTCCGCCTCGCGCGCGGCGCGAACATGCTCGGCCGGATCGAGGTAGGACGCGATCTCGACAAGCGCGTCCGCGGACTCGGCATGGAGCGAGCCAACGTCGTCGGGAGCCGCGACCGCGACCGTCTCGATTCCCTCCGCAGCGCAAGCGCGGAAGATGCGGAGTGCGATCTCCCCACGGTTGGCGACAAGCAGGCGGCGCACGGAGCCGAGTCTAGGCTCCGCCTCGCCGAAAGAACCGGGCAACGCGGCGGGATCCGCTCTACCATCCCTACTCGTTTGACCGACCTTGGAGGTGGGAGGAACATCGCCGTGCGGCTGAGGTTGGGGGTTGCTTTGCTGGTGGCAGCGGTCGTTTGCGCGACCGCGGGCACGGCGCGCGCAGGAACAGCGCTGATCGTGACCGGCCACGGCTGGGGACACGGCGTCGGCATGAGCCAATGGGGCGCGTACGGCTACGCGCTGCACGGCTGGAAGTACGGCCGGATCCTCGCGCACTACTACCCCGGCACGAAGATGGGGCACTTCGGCGAGCCGCGCGTGCGCGTGCTGCTCGCGCAAGGGGCGAGCAGCATCACCGTCGGCTGCGCCACGCCGATGGTGGTGACCGACGGGAGGCGGCTGACGCGGAAGCTTCCGGCCGGAACGTACGGCGTCGGGTCGCGGCTCGTGTTCCCGGTGCGGAAAAACGGCGCTGGCTACTCCTTCGGCAAGGTCGCCGTCCTCAACTGCGCTCGCGCGCCGCTCACATACGACGGCCGGGAGTACCACGGCACGCTGGTGCTCTACCGCCGCGGCGGCGGAGTTTCCGTCGTCAACGGCCTCTCGCTCGACACGTACCTCCGCGGCGTCGTCCCTTCGGAGTCGCCGTCGCACTGGCCGCTGGCCGCGCTGGAGGCCCAGGCGGTCGCCGCCCGCTCCTACGCCGTCGCGCAGCTCAAGCCGAGCTCCTGGTACGACCTCGTGCCGACCACGGCCGACCAGGTCTACGGGGGCGTCGCGGCCGAGCGGCCGCGCTCCGACCGCGCGGTGTACGCGACGCTCGGCCAGGTCCTGATGTGGGACGGCCAGGTCGCGCGGACGTACTACTCGTCGAGCTCCGGCGGCCGCACCGAGTCGGTGCAGGACGCCTGGCCCGGCTCGGCGCCGATCCCTTACCTCCGTTCGGTGCCGGATCCGTACGACTCCTATTCGCCGCACCACAACTGGGGTCCATACAACTTCTCGGCGTCGCGGCTGGCCTCACAGCTCGGGCTGAGCAGCGCGATCGAGTCGGTGCGCGTGCAGCGGGACGGCAGCTTCCGCGCTGAGAGGGTCGCCTTCCACCTGGCGTCCGGTGCCAACGTGACTCGCAGCGCGGCCCAGGTGGAGAGGAGCCTGCACCTCCTGTCGACGTGGTTCTCGATCGGGCAGCTGTCGCTGGCGACGAGCAGTGAACACGTGTTGTACGGCAGCACCGTCACCGTCACCGCGCGGGCTGCCGAGATGCCGCAAGCGGTGCTGCAGCAGCGGAGCGCCGACGGCGCCTGGCTGGCTGTGCGGCGCGTCAATCGTCCGACTCAGCTCCGCCTGCAGCCGAAAGCGAGCACGGCGTTCCGGCTCGTCGCTCCCGGCACGAACGGGACCGCGGTCTCCGTGACGGTCGCGCCGCGCGTCCAGGTGCACGCGGAGAGCCCGAAGCTGCTCGTGGGCGAGGTGTCGCCGCGGCCGGACGCCTCCGTCGCGGTCTGGCGCCTCGAGCGGGGCCAGTGGCGCGTCGTCGCACATCCGATCCTCAGCGCGAGCGGCAGCTTCAGGACGCCGCTGCCGCTACGGCCGGTCGAGTACAGGATCACGGTCGCGGCCGGCAAGCTGGCTGCGTCGCAGACGTCGCTCCGCCTGACGCGGCGTCAGCTCCAGAGCCTGCGCGCCCAGTGACATCGCCTGCAGGCGGCCCTGTGTGGGGCGCCGCGAGCGACGATCTCAACGCGACCTTGCTCGAGTGGTCGGCCGGAGACGGCCCGGCCGAGCACGTGAACGAGGAGCGCGACGTCCTCTACGTCGTCGTCGCCGGCTCGGCGACGCTGACGGTGGACGGCGAGGCGCGCGAGCTCGGCGCCTGCGAGGCGACCATCGTCGACAAGGGCTCGCGGCGCTACTCGCAGCCGGCCCCGACGGCGTCCGCTATCTCACGGCCCACGTCCGCCGCGGCGGGCTCGAGATCAAGCGGCCCTGATTCACGAACCGCCCAGCCCGGCCAACCACACCACCACGGCGATGAAGCTGAAGCCGGCCACGGTCAAGGCCACCCGCAACCGCGAGGGGTGCTCGTGCGCTTCGGGCAGAAGGTCGGAGGCCCCGAGGAAGAGGAAAAAGCCGGCGTAGAGAGCCAAGAAGGCCCCGAGGCCGTGAGCCGAGATCGCAAGCGAGGCTCCGATGGCGGCACCGAGAACCGGGGCGGCCGCGTCCAGCGCCAACCAGCGCAGAGCCCGTCGCCGGTCCCCGCCCTGGCGGAGAATGAACGAAACGGTGTTCAGCCCGTCAGCGAAGTCGTGGCAGGCCACCGCGGTGAAGACCAGAAGGCCGGTGCCCAGGGAGATGTGGAGTGCCAGCCCGATGCCGAGTCCGTCGACGGCCGAGTGGGCCGAGAGAGCCAGGGCCCCCATCGTCCCGATCCGATGGTGGGCGCGCGCCTGGTCGAAGTCGTCGCGATGATGGAGGACCAGGATTCGGTTGGCCAAGAAGAAGAGGATGAAGCCGACGGCAACCAGCAGCGAGACTCGCCCCGGCTGCCCCAGCTCGCGCTCGGCCTCGGGAAGGACGTCCAGGAGCGCGATGGCCACCACCACCCCGCCGGAGAGGGCGATGAGGTCGCCCAGTCGGCTGGACAGTCTCACTGCGGCCAGCCCGCCCAACGTGGTGGAGAGGGCGGTGGCCAGGGCTAGCGGAATGGCAAGCCAGGGTAGGCTCACGACGCGATAACGATAACGGTTCTCATTCGCACAATGGCTAGGATAGTGGATGTGACCGCGAAGCCGCGCGACCTTTCGGAGCTGCTCGAGCGGAACGGCGTCCGCACGACGCCGCGCCGGCTCGAGGTCCTCGAGGAGCTCGCTCGGGAGCGCGACGACGTGACCGCCCAGCAGCTCTGGAGCCGCCTCCGCGAGCGCGACTCGCACACCGGCCTGGCCACCGTGTACCGGACGCTCGCGCTACTCAGCGAGAAGGGCGTCGTCGACGTCCTCTCTCACCATGGCGGCGAGCAGTGCTACCGGCTCTGCGGCGACGAGCATCACCACCACCTGCTCTGCGAGAGCTGCCATCGCGTGGTCGAGGTGCAGGAGTGCGGGCTCGACGACTGGGTGACCGCAGCCGCGAAGCGACACGGCTTCGTCGCGACCGACCACCGCGTCGAGATCGTCGGCCTATGCGCCGACTGCCGTTAGGAGTACGTTCGCTCCATGCGCGTTGCCGTCGCCCTCGTCGCCGTCCTTGCACTCGCGGGCTGCGGGGCCGGCAAGACGGTGACGACGACGGTGACATCGACGACGACCGTCACCGTCACGCAGGAGTCAGTGAATCCTGCTCCTGGTGTACAGAACACGAGTTACTACGGCCAGATCGTCTCCATCAGCCCCGCGGTCGGCAAATACGTGCTCGTCTTGCGTCCAATGTTCTATCTCGTCGGGGTCACGGCGAACACCGTCTTCGCCAAGCAGCAGGGAACGCAGTGCGCGCCGCTTTCTTGCCCCGGCGTGGAGGATGACCGCCTCGTCGTGCCGGCCGGAGGCCAAGAGCTCACGTTCGTCCTCCCGACGAAGACGACGGGCACCGTGCTGGATCCGAAGATGCACACGCTGACGATCTCGGCGGCCCAGCTGTCCGCATTGGTCGGCGGAGCGAAGACTCCGAAGCTGGTCGAGCCGCTCGACTCAGGCGTGTGGCTGGCGGTGAACGTCGACCACGTGACGTCCTTCGCGCAGCAGTTCCAGCCTTAGTCGCGCCAGCTCGCGGGACGCTTCTCGAGGAAGGCCCGCAGGCCTTCCTGTCCCTCCTCGGTCGTGCGCCGCTCGGCAATCCAGCGGGCGGTCTCGGGGCCGTCCGGCCGTTCGCGCACGAGCCGCTTTGCCCAGCGCGCCGCCTGCGGGCCTGCAGACAGAAGCTCACGGACGACGTGCTCGACCGCTGCGTCGAGATCCTCCGCGACATCGTGCACGAGGCCGATCCGGAGCGCGGTCTCGGCATCGAAGCGCTCGCCCGTGACGAAGTAGCGGCGCGCCGCGCCGGGGCCGATCCGGGCCAACGCGAACGGAGAGATGACGGCCGGGATGATCCCGAGCTTGACCTCCGAGAAGGCGAAGACGGCATCGGGCGCGGCGATCGCGATGTCGGCCGCCGCGACCAGGCCGGCACCGCCCCCGAGCGCGTGGCCCTGCACGCGCGTGACGACCGGCGCGGGGCAGCCGTCGATCGCCTCGAGCATCGCGCGCAGCGCGTTCGCGTCGGCGACGTTCTCCTCGTACGCGAGGTCGGCGGAGGAGCGCATCCAGTCGACGTCGGCGCCGGCGGAGAAGCTTGGCCCCTCGCCCGCGAGCACGACGGCACGAGCGCGACCGACCGCGACGAACGCCTCGGCGAGCTCCGCGATGACCGCGGCGTCGAACGCGTTCCTCCGGTCGGGACGCGCCATGGTGATACGGAGGACGTCGCCGTCCCGTTCCGTGCGGAGGTTCGAGGGCACGAGGCGAGAGCTTAGAGTCCGGACATGCTCCGGGGAGCACTCGCTGCGGCAGTCACTCCGCTCCGCGACGGACGGCTGGACGCCGACGCGGTCGGTCCCTACGTGGACTTCCTCGCCGGACATGGTGTCGACGGGCTGCTCGCGCTCGGCACGACCGGCGAGGGCGTGATGTTCCCGCCGACGCACCGGATGGAGATGGCGTGCGCCTTCCTCGACGCGGCAGCCGGACGGATCCAGGTTGCGGTGCACGCCGGCGCGCAGACCACGCACGACACGGTCGCGCTCGCGGCGCGCGCGGCCGAGGATGGGGCGGACGCCGTCGCCGTGATCGCGCCGCCGTACTTCGCGCTCGACGAGGAGGAGTTGCTAGCGCACTTCGTCGCGTCGGCGTCAGCCTGCGCGCCGACGCCGTTCTACCTCTACGAGTTCGAGGCGCGAAGCGGGTACGCGATCCCGCTCGCGGTGATCGAGCGGCTGCGCGAGCGCGCGCCGAACCTCTCCGGGATGAAGGTCTCGGACAGCCCGTGGGAGCGGCTCGAGCCGTATCTCATCGAAGGTCTCGACGTCTTCGTCGGCGCCGAGGCTCTGCTCGAGCGCGGGCTCGCGGCAGGTGCGGTCGGCGCGGTCTCCGGTCTCGCCGCGAGCTTTCCCGATGCGGTCGTCCCGCTCGTCAGCGAGCCAACTCCGGAGCTGGCGGAGGTGGCGCGCGGGCTACGTCTGTCGCTCAGCCGGCTTCCGTTCCACGCCGCCTCGAAGACCGCGCTCGGGTTTCGCGGCGTGGCGGTCTCCGCCGAGGTCTGTGCGCCGCTGCGCGGCTTGAC
>DATFSG010000210.1:0-17582 GCA_035262765.1 Gaiellaceae bacterium
CGCATCACGCGCGCCGGGTTGCCCACCACGAGCATCCGCGGCTCGACGTTCTTCGTCACGACCGCTCCCGCCCCGACGAACGCCTCCTCGCCGATCTCGAGCCCCGGCAGGAGAACCGCGCCGCCGCCGATCCGCGCGCCGCGGCGGATGGTCGGCCCCTTGATCAGCTCGTGCCGCTTCTCGGTGCGGCCCATGAAATTGTCGTTCGTGGTCACGACGCAGGGCGCGATGAAGACGTGCTCCTCGAGCGTCGAGTAGGCGGTGATGTACGCCTCGGCCTGGATCTTGGTCATCGCCCCGATCGTCGTGTCGTTCTCCACGAGCGAGCCGCGCCCGATCACGACGTCGTCGCCGACCGTCACCCGCTCGCGCACGCACGACTGGTCGCCGAGGATCACGCGGGCTCCGATCGTCGATCCCGCGAAGACCACCGCCCCGGTGGAGACGATCGTCCCGTCGCCGATCTCCGCGGGCGCGAGCTCCTCTCGCTTCGTCGTCGACCGCGGCGAGAGCGCGGGCTGCTTGCCGATGACCGCGTGCTCGAGCACCTTCACGCCTTCGCCGAGCTTCGTGCCGGGGTAGACGATCGCAGTGGGGTGGATCTCAGGCTCAGCCGCCATCGCGCAGACTTCCCGTCAGGAGCTCGAGCGCGCGCACGACCTCGAGGCCGTCGCGCATCTCGCGCCCGTCCCAGCCCTCCTGCACGAGCCGCACGAAGTGCTGGCACTCGAGCTTGAGCGGCTCGGCGTTCGAGAGCTTGGGGCTGAACGTGTCGCCCGTCCGGGTCCGCCACTCGCCGTACGAATCGGACGGCTGCTCCGGCGCCTTGTCGTAGACCGTGATCTTGTGGTCGAGCTCCATGTCGTCGAAGACGGCCATCTTGTCGCGGCCGACCACGGTGAGGCGCCGCATCTTGTGCGGGTCGAGCCAGGAGAGGTGCATGTGGGCGATCTTCCCCGAAGCGAAGCGCAGGTAGCAGAAGACGACGTCCTCGACGCCTTCGTTGAGGAAGGCGTGGCCGTGCGCCGCGGCCTCGACGATCTCCTCCTGGATCAGGTACTGGATCACCGAGAGGTCGTGGACGCCGAGTGACCAGAGCGCGTTCTCGTCCTTGCGGATCTTGCCGAGGTTCTGGCGGTTGCCGTAGACGACGAGCACCTCGCCGAGCTCCCCGTCGTCGATCAGCTCCTTCAGCTTCTGTACGGCCGGGTGGTAGAGCAGGAGATGGCCCGGCATCAGGACGAGCCCGCGCGCCTCGGCGAGGCCGATCAGCTCCTCCATCTCCGCGGCCTGCATCGCCGGCGGCTTCTCGACGAAGACGTGCTTGCCGGCCTCGAGCGCGGCGCGCGCGAGCGGGTAGTGCGTCGGGACGGGGGTCGCGATCACGACCGCGTCGACGTCGTCCGCGGCGAGCAGCTCGTCAAAGTCGGCAGTCACCTTCGTGTCGGGATAGCGCTCCGCGACCTCCGCGCGTCGTTCCTCGCTCGCGTCGCAGAGCCAACGGAGGTCGGTGAGGTCGTCGAAGTTGCGCGCGAGGTTGCGGCCCCAGTAGCCGAGCCCCGCCTGGCCGACGCGAAGCCGCTCGCTCACAGCTTGAAGACGTGCTCCGCAGCGCTGCCCTTCACGCCGGTCGCGTTGCGGAGGTCGACGACGAGCGACGCCTCGTCCACCAGTGCGTCGTAGTCGAGGGAGGAGTGGTCGGTGACGATGACGACGCAGTCGTATTTTGCCGGCTCGTACGCGACCCCGGACAGCTCGATGCCCTCTTCGCGGATCTGCGGGACGTGCGGGTCGTGGTACGCGACATCGGCGCCGGCGTTCTGCAGCAGCGAGATCAGCTTCAGCGCCGGCGACTCGCGCAGGTCGCCGATGTCCGGCTTGTACGCGACGCCGAGCACGAGGATCCGCGAGCCCTTCATCGCGCGCTTCGCATGGTGGTTGAGCGCCTGCGAGACGAGCGAGCGGCAGAAGTACGGCATCTCCTCGTTGACCTTGCCGGCGAGCTCGATGAACTCCGTGTAGAAGCCGAACTCGCGCGCCTTCCAGCTGAGGTAGAACGGATCGATCGGGATGCAGTGGCCGCCCAGGCCCGGGCCCGGGCTGAAGCGCATGAATCCGAACGGCTTGGTCGCGGCAGCGTCCACGACCTCCCAGATGTCGATCCCCATGCGGTCGCAGAGAATCGCGAGCTCGTTGACGAGCGCGATGTTGACCGAGCGGAAGATGTTCTCGAGCAGCTTCGTCAGCTCGGCGGCCTCCGGGCTCGTGACCTCGTGCACCGTGTCGATCGCGCGGCCGTAGAGGGCGGCGGCGCGCTGCGTGCACTCGGGCGTGACGCCGCCGAGCACCTTCGGTGTCGTCTTCGTCGTCCAGTCCTCGCGGCCCGGGTCGACGCGCTCCGGCGACATCGCGAGGAAGAAGCCCAAGCCCGCCTTGAGCCCGCTGCCCTCCTCGAGGATCGGCTGCAGCAGCTCGCGCGTGGTGCCCGGCCAGGTGGTCGACTCGAGAACGACGAGTTGACCCTCGCGCAGCACTTCAGCGAGGCGGCGTGCGGCGCTCTCGACGATCGAGAGGTCGGGCTCGCGCTGGCGCGAGAGCGGCGTCGGCAGCGCGATCAGGATCGCGTCCGCCGCGGGCAGATCGTCGTAGCTCGTGGTCGCGTGCACGAGGCCCTTCTCGACGAGAGGCCCGAGCCGGTCGCTCGGGACGTCGGCGATGTGCGACTCGCCGCGATTCAGCGCCGCGACGACGTCCTCGAGGACGTCGACGAGGAGCACGCGGCAGCCGGCCTCCGCGAACGTGGCCGCGAGGGGCACGCCGACGTAGCCGGCGCCGACGACCGCGACGTCGTAGTTGCCCTCAGCCACGGTCGGCAAGGCTAGCTGCGACCCGTTCCGCGGCGTGTCCGTCCCCGTACAGCGGCGGCAGCTCCTCGGGCATCCGCGCCGCCGCGACGGCGGTTGCAAGCCGCTCGGGATCGTCGTCGACCAGCACGTTCGCCCCAAGCTCGACCGTGTCCACCCACTCGGTGGATGGCCTCGCGGTGACGCAAGGGACGCCGTACCAGTACGCCTCCTTCTGCAGCCCGCCCGAGTCGGTGACGAGGACGCGTGCCTGTGAGACGAGCGCTGCCATGTCGAGGTAGCCGAGCGGCGAGAGCACCTCGACGTTCGGCGGAGTCTCGATCGCGGCGAGGGTTGCCCGGGTGCGGGGATGTGCGGGGAGAACCACGCGCTCGCCCGTCCGGCCGAGGCCGTCCACGATGCGCGCAAGCCGCTCCGCTCGGACGTTGGCCTCGCGATGAATCGTCGCTGCGACATAGCCGCCCGGCACGAGCTCGTGCCGTCGCAGCACCGTCGAGCGCTCGCGCGCGATCGGCGCGAGCCGGAAGCAGGCGTCGGCCATCACGTCGCCGACCACGTCGATCCGGCCGGGGATGCCCTCGGCGAGCAGCGTCGCGCGGGATCGCTCGTCGGGACACAGCAGGAGGGCGGCCATGGCGTCGACCGCGATCCGGTTGTGCTCCTCGGGCATCGACAGGTCGCCGCTGCGAAGGCCGGCCTCGACATGTGCGACTGGGATGCCGGCGTCGTCCGCCGCCTCGGCGCCGGCGCGCGTCGAGTTGGTGTCGCCGAAGACGAGCGTCCAGTCGGGCCGCTCCTGCGCGAGCACCGCGGCGATCGCGGGCCGCATGGCCTCGGCGTCGGCGGTATGAAGGTCGAGCCGGTAGCGCGGCTCGGGCAGCCCGAGCTCCGCGTAGAAGACATCGGACAGCTCGGGATCCCAGTGCTGGCCCGTGTGGAGGCCGACTTCCTCCAGTCCCGCCTCGGCCAGCGCGGCGCTGACGGGGCCGGACTTGATGAACTGCGGACGGTTCCCGACGACGGACAGGACCTTCATGTGAGCGAGGCTACAATGGCCGCCGCTTCGGGCCGTTAGCTCAGCTGGTAGAGCAGGGGACTCTTAATCCCAAGGTCGCAGGTTCGATCCCTGCACGGCCCATGCCAAGACCCCTAGGGACCGGTCTCGCGAGGGGGCCGGTCCCCCAAAAAGCCGGACGACTTCCTCAGTGGTCGTCGGCCTCGATCTTCTTGCCGGACGGAGCGAGTGCGTCCCAGCCGGCGCCGAATAGCGTCGAGCCTTCGCCGGTGGTCTGGCCGCGCTTCGTGTCCAGCACGTAGGTGTAGACCGGGTGCCCGGCGTAGGTCACCTGGCGAGCGCCGTCTGCGCGCTTGATCGTTGCGAGCAGCGACTGCTTCGCCCCGCCGCCCGCGAGCGGCTTGCCGTGCGCGAGCAGAGGCGGCCAGTACTTGGCGCACGCTCCCGCGCAGGCGCTGCGGTGGTGCTTGTCCTTCTCGAACAGGTAGAGCGTGCGACCGCGGCTGTTGACGATGATCTTGCCGAGGCTCGTCTTCGCGGTCGAGACTGTCGCGTGCGAGGACTTGCTCGCGCCGAACGCAGTCCCGAAACCGGCCAGCGCGACTGCCGCTGCGACAATGACGATGAGGCCGATGGCCTTCATGCCGACTCCTTCCACTTGATGGTTGCGTAATCAAGTACGTGAGAAGCGCGCCCGCGGATTCGTTTCTGGCCATTCCGACGCAGATCGTGCAGACTGCGACGAGCAAATAGGTGCGGATGGGGGGCAGAGCGACGAGCAGCAAGACGGAGCCGCTCGCGACTACGGCTGAGAGTGTCGATGGTGCCGTTCGCCGGCTCGTCGTCGAGCGCTCGCACGACCTGGTCACGCTCTGCGACCTCACGGGCGCGATCGTCTATGCCTCGCCGTCCTGGGCGCATCTCGGCTGGGAGCCCGCGGATCTGGCCGGCATGCCGATCGTCGAGCTGCTCCATCCCGACGACGTGCGGCTCGCCACCGAGGCGTGGAACGAGGCTGCCGCCGGCACCGACGTCGACGCTGTCGCGATCCGGCTCCGCCGGAACGGTGAGGGCTACGCGTGGTTCGAGGTGAACGGATCCGCGGTCCGCGACGACGACGGCGAGCTCCGGTTCATGCTCGGGACGGCCCGCGACGTGAGCGAGCGCGAGGAGTTGCGCTCGCGCCTGCGCGACCTCGACGCCGTCTACCGCTTTGCCGATGCCGTCGCCGGCGCGCAGGCGCTCGACGAGGTGCTCGAGGCGGCGCTCGATGCGCTACTCGAGGCGACCGGCGCCGACCGGGCCTCCGTTCTGCTCGCGGACGACGCGGGGGTGCTCCGCTTCCGCGCCTGGCGCGGGCTCTCCGAGCGCTATCGCACGTCGACCGAGGGGCGTTCGCCCTGGCCTGCGGACGCCACGGATCCGCAGCCGGTCGTCGTGGAGGACGTCGCTGCCGCCGGTTACGAGCCGGCCCTCGAACGCGTCATGCGCAAGGAGGGCATCGGGGCGCTCGCGTTTCTCCCGCTGGTCGGCGGCGGCCGGTTGTTCGGCCGGTTCGCGCTCTACCGCGACACGCCGCATCGCTGGAGCGACCGCGACGTGCTGCTCGCGCGGACGGTCGCAAATCACCTCGCGTCGGTCATCGAGAGGGCCGACGCCGAGCAGGCACGGCATGCATCGAGCGCGCGGCTCGCGCTCTTGCTCGAGGCGACCGAGGAGCTGGGCCAGACGCTCGACTACGAGGAGTTGCTCCGGCGGGTGCCGCAGCTCGTCGTCCCGCGCATCGCCGACGGCTGCCACGTCTACATCGCGCGCAGCGACGACGCCGAGCTCGTCCGCGTCGCGCACGCACACGTTGATCCGGACATCTCCGCGCTCCTGGACAAGATCGACGCGGTCTACGACGTCACGCAGCATCGGCGCATCCCCGTCGTTGAGGTCTTCCGGACGGGCAAGCCGATCCATCGGCCGTCGCTGTCACGGCCGCTGCGGAAGGTCGCGCGGCCGGGCGAGGAGGAGCTTGTGCGCATGGAGTCGCGCTCGCTCGTCGTTGTCCCGCTCGAGACGGGCGGCAGGCGGCTCGGTGCGCTCGCCGTCACCTCGGCGGAGCCCGGCCGGCACGGGGACGAGGACTTCGAGCTCGTCACGGAGCTCGCACGGCGGGTATCGCTCGCGCTCGACCTCGTCAACCTCCACCGGCGGGCGCAGGACTCGCTCGCGCAGCTGCACGCCGTGATCGCGCAGCTGCCGCTCGGCGTCGCCATTACCGACGCCGACCACCACCTTGTTCTGCTGAACGACGAGGTGGAGCGGATCTGGGGAGTGCCGGCCCCCGTCGGCTCCGACCACCGGACGCCCGGAACCGAAGGCTGGCCGCTCGAGCGCGCGCTCGAGAAAGGCGAAGTGACGGTCGGTGAGAGGCAGGAGGTCGAGCGGGACGGCGAGACGCGCACCCTCGAGATCAGCGCGGCTCCGGTGCGCGACGAGGACGGGGCGATTGTCTCGGCGGTCGCGATCCTGGCCGACGTCACGCGACGCAGCCGCGCGGAGGAGAACCTCCGCTTCCTCGCCCGCGCCAACGAACTGCTCGTCGCGAGCCTCGACTGGGAGCAGACGCTCGCGGCGATCGCGGAGCTCGCGGTGCCCGCACTCGCCGGCTACCTAGTGATCGACCTCCTCGACGAGGAGGAGGAGCTCCACTGGGTCGTCGCCGTCCACGCGGATCCCGAGAAGACCGAGCTCGTCCGGGAGCTGCGCGGGCAATACCCGCCGACGCGCTCGACGCACCCGATCCAGGTCGCTCTCCGCACCGGCGAGCCACAGCTGCTGCTGGATCTGCAGGCGGAAGCCGACGCGATGGCGCACGACACGAAGCACGCTCGGGCGATCCGGAGAATCGCGAACACCTCGGGCCTCGTCGCGCCGCTCGTCGCGCGCGGCCGGACGCTCGGCACCATCAGCCTCGGGACGATCGAGGGGCAGCCGCGCTTCGACGAGTCCGACCTGGCGATGGCGATGGAGCTCGCGCGCCGGATCTCGCTCGCGCTGGACAACGCGCGTCTCTTCTCCGAGGCGCAGGAGCGCGCCCATGCCGCCGAGGCGCTCGAGTACGTCGACGACGGCGTGATCCTCGTCGACGAGGCGGGAATCGTCAGGCTCTGGAACCCGACCGCCGCGATCAGCCTCCGTCGGCCCGCGGTCGAGGCCGTCGGCCGGCCGATCGCCGAGCTGCTCGGCGACTGGCAGTCGCTCGAGTCCCGGATCCCGGTGGCGTCCGAGCCGCAGGCCATTGCGTCACGGGCGCAGACGCTGCCGGTGGAGGTGCAGGGCGAGGAGCGGTGGCTGTCGGCCTCCGCCGTCCGCTTCCCGGGCGGCACCGTGTACGCGTTCCGCGACGTCACCGACGAGCGGGCGGTGGAGCAGATGAAGACGGACTTCGTCTCGACCGTTTCGCACGAGCTCCGCACCCCGCTCGCCGCGATCTACGGCGCGGCGATGACGCTGCGCCGCCGCGACGTCGCTGTCGAGGAGTCCCAGCGCGACAAGCTGCTCGAGGTCGTTTCGAGCGAGGCCGACAGGCTGGCTCGGATCGTGAACGACATCCTCTGGGCCAGCCGGCTCGAGTCGGGCCGCATGACCATCGCGATCGAGCGCTGCGACGCGGCGGCGATCACTACAGAGGTGGTCGACGTCCTGCGGTCACGGGCGCCGGAGGGGATCGAGGTCGCCGTGAGCAAGTTGCGCGGCCTGCCGCAGGTCGCCGCGGACCCGGACAAGCTGCGCCAGATCCTCACGAACCTGATCGACAACGCGATCAAGTACTCACCCGACGGCGGCTGTGTCGAGGTCGAGATCGGCCGCAGCGGCGGCCGCGTCCGCTTCCGCGTCACCGACGTGGGCCTTGGCATCCCGCCCGCCGAGCAGGACCGGATCTTCGAGAAGTTCTTCCGCCTCGACCCGAACCTGACGCGCGGCGTCGGCGGCACGGGCCTCGGTCTCTACATCTCCCGCGAGCTCGTGACGCGGATGAACGGCCGCATCTGGGTCGACTCCGACGGCCGCACGGGCTCGTCCTTCTTCCTCGAGCTCCCGATCGCCTAGCGCACCGGTCGGGCCGGGAGCTCACGCTCCCGGCCCGCGGTTCGGTCTAGTAGGGCGGGGCGCCCGGTCCTGGTCCGGCCGGGCCCTCGTCGTAGTACGTCCGGCGGCGGCTGAAGTAGCCGGGGCCGGCCCACGAGGACCAGAAGATCAGGGACAACAGGATTCCGACGATCCCGACGATCAGCAGGATCCAGCCGATCGTGTGGATGTCGACGCCGTTGACGGTCGTGTTCACGGCGAAGGCGAGCACGGCGCCTGCGGCCGCCAGTAACAGTCCTACTCCGAGACCCATACTCTCCTCCTTTGACGGGGTCCGGGAGAGAAACGGACGAGGGCCGGTTCGGGATTCGGGCAGCTGCCAGTTCGTCTAGGCTCCGAGACGGATGCGCAGGGGCTCCGTCGTCGCACTCCTGGGGCTTGCATTGATCGCGGGCGGGGTCGCGACTGCCGTCGCAGTGGTACCGACTTGGCTCCCCGTGGCGGCTTCCCGCGAGGCCAGCCGCATCCACTTCGTGATCTGGTTCGTGGTCGCGATCTGCATCTTCATCTTCGCGATCGTCGCCGCGGTGATGGCCTACGCCGTCATGAAGTTTCGCGTCCGCGAGGACGACTTCGAGGACGGGCCGCCGGTGCACGGCCATACCGGGCTCGAGATCACGTGGACGGTCATCCCCTTCGTCATCGTCACCGCGATCGCGATCGTCAGCGCGATCGTTCTCTCCCGCAACGACGCCCAGGCGCAGGACACGCTGCGCATCAACGTCCTCGCCCAGCAGTTCGAGTTCACCTTCAGCTATCCCGATGCGAAGAACGTCACGAGCCCGGTGCTGAACCTGCCGAAGGGTCGCTCGGTCGAGCTCTACATGCGCTCGCTCGACGTGATCCATTCCGTCTTCGTGCCGCAGTTCTCGCAGAAGGAGGACATCGTCCCCGGCCTCGTCACGCAGCTCCACATCACGCCCACCCGCCTCGGCACCTTCCCGCTGGAGTGCACCGAGCTATGCGGCCTCGGCCACTCGCTCATGCGCAGCCAGGCCGTTGTGATGGAGCCCGCCGCGTTCGACTCGTGGCTCAAGAAACAGGAGAAGACGGCCGCGCCGCCGCCCTCGTCGGGCACGAGCACGACGGGTACCACGACCACCCCGTCGTCCTCGGCCGCCGGCCTTCAGGTCTTCAACGCCAACGGCTGCTCGAGTTGCCACACCCTGAGCGCCGCCAACGCGACGGGCAAGGTCGGGCCGGACCTCGACAACCTCGTCGCGTACGCGCGCACGGCGAAGCAGCCGCTTACGGCGTTCGTCCACCAGTCGATCGTCGACCCGAACGCGTACATCCAGCCCGGCTACCCGAAGAGCATCATGCCGGCGAGCTTCGGCCAGACACTTAACAAGACACAGCTCGACTCCCTCGTTGCCTTCCTCGTCCAGTCGGCCCAGAAATCCGGTAACAAGTAAGGAGGAATGATCGAAGCGTGACGACGACCGCAGCCGCCCACGACCTCCACCACGCGCCGAGCCCGCCCAGGGGCACGGCTCGCCGGCTGCTGCTCGGCCCCGGGCTCTTGCGTGGGGCGTGGATGTTCATCCTCTTCGGCTGGATCGGCTTCGGGATCGTCGTCCTCATCCGCTGGGGCGCCGGCTGGCACCCGATTCTCCTGAGCGAGCCGATCGTCCTCATCGCCGCGCTCGTCGCTGCGCCGATCGGCTTCCTCGCCGGCATCGGGGCGTTCGACTACTGGGTCTACTACGCGCTCGGCTATCCGACCCGCGCCGAGGATCACTCGGGTCACGGCGCCAAGACCTGGCGCGACTACTTCCGAGTCAACACCGACCACAAGGTGATCGGCGTCCAGTACCTCGTGACGACGGTCTTCTTCTTCCTCGCCGGCGGGATGCTCGCGATGCTCGTGCGGGCGCAGCTCGCGAGACCGGGGATGAAGTACTTCGACCCGCAGGCCTACAACGCCCTCTTCTCGGTGCACGCGGCGCTGATGATCTTCCTCTTCATCATCCCCGCCTTCGCCGGGCTCGCGAACTTCGTCGTGCCTCTGATGCTGGGCGCCGCGGACATGGCCTTCCCGCGCCTCAACGCGCTCTCGTTCTGGCTGCTGCCGATCGCCGGGATCATGATGCTGAGCTCGTTCGCGATGCCGGGCGGCGGCTTCGCCGGTGGTTGGACGTGCTACGCGACGCTCTGCTCGCAGCACCAACCGATAGGGGCGATCTTCTTCAACCAGGCGGTCCAGTGGGCAGGTGCGTCGTCGATCATGACCGCGCTCAACTTCCTCGTCACCATCATCACGATGCGTGCGCCGGGGATGACGTTCTGGCGCCTGCCGCTACTCGTCTGGGCGAACTTCACGACCTCGCTGCTCGTCGTGATCGCGACGCCGTTCATCGCCGGCTCGCAGTTCTTCTCGATGTTCGACCACGTGATGCACACGTCGTTCTTCAACCCGGTGGGGGGTGGTTACCCCCTTGGGTATCAACACATCTTTTGGTTCTACTCGCACCCGGCGGTCTACATCATGATGCTGCCCGGCTTCGGGATCATGAGCGAGGTCATATCCACCTTCAGCCGTAAGCCGATCTTCGGCTACCGCCTGATGGCGCTCTCGCTGATGGCCATCGTCGTACTGGGCTTCTCGGTCTGGGCCCACCACATGTTCGTCAGCGGCATGTCCTCGTGGCTACGCGTGCCGATGATGATCACGACTCTGCTGATCGCGATCCCGACCGGGATCAAGATCTTCAGCTGGCTCGCGACCATCTGGGGCGGAAAACTCCACTTACGCACGCCGATGCTGTTTGCGCTCGGCTTCCTGTCGATGTTCGTGATCGGCGGCCTCTCGGGCGTCATGCTCGGCGCCGTCCCGATCGACATCCACGTGAGCCAGACGTACTTCATCGTGGCCCACATCCACTACGTCCTCTTCGGCGGCTCCGTCTTCACGATCTTCGCCGGCATCTACTACTGGTTCCCGAAGATGACCGGGAAGATGTACGACGAGAAGCTCGGCAAGCTTCACTTCTGGCTCACGTTCATCGGCTTCAACCTCACCTTCTTCCCGATGCACATCCTCGGCACCGAGGGGATGTCGCGCCGCATCGCCGACTACCCGCTGAAGTACGCCCATCTCAACATGTTCATCTCGCTCGCCTCGTTCGGGCTCGGCGTCTCGACGATCGTCTTCCTCTACAACATGATCACGAGCTGGCGCTTCGGCGAGCCCGCGCCCGCCAACCCGTGGCGTGCGATGACGCTCGAGTGGCAGGTCTCCTCGCCGCCGCCGACCTTCAACTTCGACGAGATCCCGCAGGTCGTCGGCTCGCCGTATGAATACGGAGTCCCCGGCGCGCAGCACGCGGTCCTGGCGCCCTCGAAGGCGCGCGAGATGGAAGAGGTGCCGGTTTGAGTCACATCCTGGTCGTCGCGAACGAGACGGTCGACGCGCCCGCGCTGCGCGAGGCGCTCGCGGCGCGGGGCGACGACCTCACCGTGACCGTCGTCTCGCCGGTGAACGAGCCGCAGCGCGGCTACGTCGTATACACCGACACGCGCCGCGCCTCGGCGAACCGGCGCCTCGAGCGGGCGCTCGGCCACCTGCGCGAGGCCGGGATCCCCGCCGACGGCTACGTCGTCGAAGCGGATCCCGTGGCCGCAGTCCGCGACGCGCTGGCGACGCTCGAGCCGCCCGTCGACGAGATCCTCGTCTCGACCCACACCGAGGAGAAGTCGGGCTGGCTGCGCCGAGGCGTCCTCGACCGGATCCGCTCCGCCGCGGGCGACGTGCCGGTGGAGCACCTCGTCGCTGGCCCCGGAGGCCCCGCCGAGAAGAACGTCCTCGTGATCGCGAACGAGACGGTGGTCGGCGAGGCCCTGCTGGCGAAGATCCGCGAGCGCGCGGCGGCCGGGCCGGCGAGTTTCCTCCTCATCTCGCCGCAGAGCGACCCCTCGGCGGGCGACCATCCCGAAGCCGAGCGGCGGCTGAAGCGCGCGCTCGCTCAGCTGCGCGGCGAGGGGATCGACGCGCACGGCCAGGTCGCTCATCCCGACCCGTTCAGCGCGGCGATGGAGGCTGTGCACGACGAGCGCGTCGACGAGATCCTCGTCTCGACGTTCCAGCCACTCAGCTCCGGCTGGCTACGCGGGCACCTCGTCGAGCGGCTGCAGAAGGAGACAGGCCTGCCGGTCGAGCACGTGATCGTCGTGCGCTCCCTCGCGGAGGTGACGTCATAGCGACGTACTCCCACGCCGAGCCGGTCGGCCACGACGAGCACGACGAGCACCACGGCCCGCCGATCCCGCACTACAGCTCTCGGATCAAGCCCGAGACGCTCGGCATGTACCTCTTCATCGCGTCGGAGATCATGCTCTTCGGCTCGTTCTTCACGGCGTACTTCTTCGTGCGGATCGTCAACGGCGTGCCGTGGCCGACGCCGCCGTACCACCTGCCCGTCTTCGTCGCGACGGTCAACACGTTCATCCTGATGACGTCGAGCGCGACGATGCACTGGGCGACGACGTCGATCAAGCGCGGCAACGTCTGGGGAATGCGCGCGGGGCTGCTGCTCACTTTCCTGATGGGCCTCGCGTTCCTGATCGCGCAGCTCTACGAGTACCTGCGGGCCGGCTTCAACACGTCGGACGGTGCCTTCCCGA
Source organism: Gaiellaceae bacterium (assembly GCA_035262765.1). Taxonomy (GTDB): domain Bacteria; phylum Actinomycetota; class Thermoleophilia; order Gaiellales; family Gaiellaceae; genus Palsa-739. The sequence continues at coordinate 12,643 of DATFSG010000210.1, forward strand.
CGATCTTCTTCTGCCTCACGGGCCTACACAGCTGCCACGTGTTCATCGGCCTCGCGATCCTCGCCTTCATGACCATACGTGCGTTCCGAGGGCACTTCTCGGCCGAGCACCATCACGGCGTCGAGATCGGCGGGATCTACTGGCACTTCGTCGACGTGATGTGGATCGTCGTTTTCACGACGGTCTACATCCTCTGACGAACGGGTAGGAGCGGCAGGATGCGCAACCCGCTCCGCAGCGAGGCCGAGGCCTACCGCTTCCTCGGCGTAGTCATCGTCGGCGCCGTGGTCATCATCGTCGGCGCCTACATCAACACCTGGCTCGGCGTCGCTGTCGCGGTGATCGTCTTCGTCGGGCTCGGTTGGTGGCTGAAGCAGGAACCCGTGCCGGGAGCCGCCGATCCCGCGCCCGTGGTCACCTCAGGGACGCCGCCCGGCAGGCACCGGATTCTCGTTGTCGCGCCGCCCGGCACGACGACCGTGGCTGTGCCCGTCGGGGCCGAAGTGCTCGTTGTCGTGCCCGCGCTCTCGTCGACGCGTGAGGCACTCACGGGAGCCGTCGACGACCGCCGCCACGACGCCGAGGAGACAGCGGCCGCGCTTGGGTCGGGCCTGCCGAACGCGCGAGTCGAGGTCGGAGCGGACGATCCGGCGCTCGCAGTCGAGGATGCGCTCCGCGTCTTCGGGGCGGACGAGGTGGTCGTGGTCGGCGACGACGGGATGTTCGACGCGATCCGCGAGCGGGTCGCGCTGCCCGTCAGCCGCGCCTAGGGGCCGGGGAGCCCAGGGACGCCGGGGCGGTTATAGACCGAGCCGCCTTCGTTGGTGCCGCCTGCCCAGGCGACGACGACCATCGGCTTGCCGTTCTCGCCATAGACCTCGAAGACCTGCGCGCGATGATGCGACCCGCCCTGGTCTGCGGCGGGAATCGCTTCGCGGAGCTGGTTCAGGATCGTTTCCGCGTCGAACGAGTTGGGGTGCGCAGTCGTGAGCCGGAAGAGACAGAAGCCGCCGAGCAGCGGGATGACCCGGCCCGAAGCGGAGGTCGTGTCCGCCAGCTTGCTGTCGGCGGGAATGTCGCACGCGTCGGCCGGAAGCTGAGACTGGGCGGGAAACGGCGAAAGCGGGCCGCCGCCCCAGTTGCCGACGTTGATCGTGTCGATCCCTTCGTCGCCGGCCGCTTGCAGGTCGTCCTCCACCACGTGGGCGAGCATGACGCCCTCGAGCGCGCCGACAGTGCTCTGCAGCGGGCCGTGCCCGGGGACGTCGACCGTCAGCAGCGAGCCGTCAAGCGTTGCCTTGGTGATCCGGTGGTCGCCGAACGCCCGATTCACCTGAGCCACCGCCTTGTTGACGATCTGCTGGCGTCGCGGATTCACGTTTGCGCCGGCGCCGCCCAGCGAGGCGTAGAGGCCGCCGGCGATCCCCGCTGCGGCGACGACCGCCACCGCGAGGACGAGTCGTCGGCGCGAGACCCGGCGCCGGCCGGCGGTTGCGCGCGCGTAGATCTCCCGCGACTTCGCTTCGTCGGGCGACGGGACGTCGGAGCGGAACGCGGTCAGCAGGTCGTCGTTCATGAGGCTTCAACCGCTTCTTGCCCGACCTCGCCGAGTTGGTTCCGCAGCTTGTCGCGGACGCGCGAAAGCCGCGACTTGACGGTGCCGATCGGCAGCCCGAGCGCGGCTGCGATCTCGGAGTCGGTCAGCTCCGCCCAGGCGTGGAGGAGCAGGATGTCCCGCTCGTCGCGACGCAGCTCCGCGAGCCCCGCCGCGAGTTCCTGCGCGCGGCCGTCCGCGTCCGCTCGCTCGACCGTCTCGTCATCGTCCGCGAAGACGGGATCGACGCCCGTGCGTGCGTAGGCGCGAAGCATCCGCCGCTCCTTGCGCCAGTGGTGGCGTACGAGATTCGCTGCGATCCCGTACAGCCACGGCCGGACCGGACGATCCGGGTCGAGGCGGTCCCAGCTCCGGAACGCGACGGCGAACGTCTCCGCCGCGAGGTCGTCAGCCGCCGAGCCGCCGAGCCGGCGCGCGAGGTAGCGGTGCAGCGGCGCGAACTCGGCCTCGAACGCGTCGTCGAACGAGCGCCCCATGCGAACCAGTTTCCCGCAGGCGGCGCTGCGGTTCCATTCGCGAATCAGCCAAGCGCGATGCGGTAGCTGACCTCCGTGATCGGGACGCCGAGGAACTCCTCCTCGCGCCGCCCGCCGTCCCGAGCCCAGCCCTCGCGCTCATAGAACCGCTGCGCCCGCGGGTTGTCCTCGAGCACCCACAAGATCGCCGTCTCGAAGCCGCCCGCTCGCAGCGCCGCGAGCACGGCCCCCATCAGCGCCGGTCCCGCGCCGGAGCCCCACGCCTCGGGCAGCGCATAGATGGAGTAGAGCTCGCCCTCGCCGGCCGTGTCGCGGCTCTCGCCACATGACGTGAAGGCGACGACCGAGCCGCCGTTCTCGGCGACGAGGACGACGTCACCCGGCCTGGACTCCGCGAGCCGCTGCCGCCAGCGCTCTGCGCGTGCAGCGACGTCGATCGCAGCGAGCCGTTCCGCGCCGAAGACGTGCTCGTAGGCCGCCTGCCACGTCCGGACGTGGACCGCGGCGATTGCGGCGGCGTCGTCCAGCCGTGCCGGCCGGACTTCCAGGGCTACTTGCCGGCGGAGGAGGAGACGTACTTCGCCACGGCCTTGATCTGCGCCGGGCTCAGCTTTCCCTGGAACGCCGGCATCACGCCGCCGCCGTTGGTCACTTGCGTGACTACCCTGGCCATCGAGGGCTTGAGCTGGTCGAGATTCGGGCCGGTGGTGCCAGTCGACCCGGCCGCGGCGAGCGTGTGGCAGCCGGCGCATCCGACCAGGGGGGATTTGAAGATCGCCTCCCCGTCCGTGCCGAGCGCCGCCAGCGATCCGCCGGACGGGGTGGTGTACCCGCTCTGCCCCGCGACCGAGGCGACATAGGCGGCGACGTCGATCGCATCCTGGCCCTTGACGATGTTCGCGGGCATCGCCGTGCCCTCGCACTTGGTCTGGTCGTTCTCGCAGTGCTGGTTGATGAAGTCCTTGCTCGTCGTGTAGGTCTTGGTGACGATTCCAGAGCCGAGCCGGATCTGGTCGAGGACGACGTTCTCGATCGAGCTCTGCGGATAGCCCTGGCTGACGTCGCCGGCGAAGGCGTTGTCGAGGTTCGGGCCGATCGTCCCGGTCGTGCCTGCGGCAGCGAGCGTGTGGCAGGCGGCGCAGTTCGCCTTGAACAGCGTCTCTCCGTTCGCGGTGTCGGGACGCGCGCCCGCGCTCGCGACGCCGCCCGTGCCGCAACCGGCGACGAGCAACGCCGCTGCGACGAGCCCTGCCCCCAGCGCTCCGACCCGGTAAGCCCGCTTCAACCTTGCGGGACTCCCACGGCCGACACCGCTTCCTCGCGGGTTGGATAGATCGTGAAGACCTTGTCCAGGCCGGTGATCTCGAAGATCTTGGTGATGTTGCGGTCGCTGCAGACGAGCGAGAGCTGGCCGTCGTTCGTCCGCAGCCGCTTGACGCCGCCGACGAGGACGCCGAGGGTCGTCGAGTCGATGAACGTCGTCCCGCTGAAGTCGACGACGACGTCCTTGCCGCCCTGTCCGATCACCTCGAGCAGCTGCTGCTTGAACTCGGGTGCCGTGTAGAGGTCGACCTCGCCGGTGAGCGAGATGACATACGCCTCACCGCTGAGCTGCTCGGTCTTGATGTCGAAATTCATGCAATCCCCCGAAGTCATTCGCCGGCCCACCTGCGGGCCGTTCGGGGGTGAGTCTATCCGCGCGGCTGAAGCCGCAATCCTCTAGCCGCCGTTGCCGGTGGAGACCGACGGCGTGCCTGTCGTGGGCACCTTGGCCTGAGCCTGGAGCGCCTTGATCTCGCGCTTGATCGCGGCCTTGTTCGGAGCGTCCGGATTGACCTTCAGGTAGGTCTGCAGCGCCTGGATGGCCACCTTGGCGTTGTTGGAGTCGATCGCCGCCTGCGCGAGCTCGATCAGGAAGGCCGGGTTCTTCGGACGGAGCTTTGTGGCCCGCTGGTAGTCGGTGGTGGCGGCCGTGAACGCGCCCTGCTCCTTCTGGAACAGCAGCGAGGTCCGGGTCGACGCGGCCGTCGAAGCGCCCGAATAGGTCGGGTTCTGGCCGATCTGCGAGCCGAGCGTTCCACCGGGCAGGAACGGCGCGCTCGGATCCGCGAGCTGAGCCTGCTGCTGCGCGTTCTGGGACTCCGTCTGGTACTTGTTGCCCTGCGAGAACTCCTGGCCCGCGACGAGCGCCCAGGTGTCCGCGTCCTTCGGCTTCACCTGGAGATACTTGTGGTACGCCTGAATCGCGAGGCCGGGGTTGCTGTTCTCGTTGTAGGCCGTGGCAAGGTCGAGGTAGCCCTTCGCGGGATTCGTCTTGACCTCGTCCTGCGCCTTCGAAATGGAGGTGCCGCCGTGGCCGCCGACGATGTTGTTCCAGATCGAGGCCAGCGCATTTCCGTTACCGGAGCCGACGCCGACGAGGACGAAGGTCAGCCCGAAGACGACGGCGAGCATGGCGTAGATCCACTTCTGGTGGCGCCGCAGACGGACGAAGAAGAGCTCCTGGTTCGGGTTGCCGCCGCCGGCGTGCCGCTTACGCCCGCGCGTACGCGACTTCGGCGGCTGCGCCTTCGCCGCTGCTGCCTGCTTCGCCTTGACTGCTGCCCTCGCCATTAGCTGCCCAGGGTAGCCGAGGCCGGGGCTGCTTTTGCCCACCGGCGCTCGAAGAACCACGCAAGCCAGATCGAGCTTTCGAACAAGAGCCACATCGGCAGGAGCTCGAGGAAGGTCGTCACTGGATCGGGGCCGGGCAGCGCGAGCGCGACCGCCGCGGTGATGAGGTAGCCCATGCGGCGCTGGCGGCGCAGGGTGCGCGAGCTGAGGATCCCGAGATAGACGAGCCCGAGCAC
>DATFSG010000211.1:0-3007 GCA_035262765.1 Gaiellaceae bacterium
TCGATGTGGAACCTGATTCGCTGGGTCAGCCCACGCGCGATCAAGGAGACGTTCGTGCCGCCGCGCGACTACCGCTACCCGTTCCTCCGAGACGACGAGTAGCTCAGCGCCCGGCCTTGTGTAGCTGGGCGTAGACACTCCGTGCGACCTTGGCCGGGACGCCCGGCACGCCCTCGAGCTCCTCCGGCGAGGCACCGATCATCGCGTCGACCGAGCCGAAGTGGTTGAGCAGCGCACGCCGCCGCGCGGGGCCGACGCCCTCGAGCTCGTCGAACAGCGACGCAAAGCCGCGCGACTCGCGCCGCTGCCGGTGGAAGCCGACTGCGAAGCGGTGCGCCTCGTCGCGAATCCGCTGCAGGAGCTGGAGACCCGGATCGTGCCGCGAGAGGACGACCGGCCTGGCCCGGCCCGGCACGAACACCTCTTCCTCCCTCTTGGCGAGAGCGATCACCGCGACCCGCGGGAGGTCGAACGCCTGCATCGCGGCGAGCGCCGCCGCGAGCTGACCCTTGCCCCCGTCGACCACGACGAGGTTCGGCGTCGCCGCGAACGACTCGTCGTACTCATCGGTGGTCACGCCTTTCGCGAGCCGCGCGAAGCGCCGCGAGACCATCTCCCCCATCGCCGCAAAGTCGTCCATCCCCTCCTGGCCGCGGATCGCGAACTTGCGGTAGTGCGCCTTCTTCGGCAGCCCGTCCTGGAAGACGACCATCGACCCCACGTTGTCCTGGCCCATCGCGGTCGAGATGTCGTAGCACTCGATTCGGAGCGGCAGCGACTCGAGGTTGAGCGCCTCGCGCAGCTGCTCGAGCGCCTCGACGCGGCGCAGCCGGCGCTGCTCGCCCTGCGCGAGGTCGCTCGTGAGCACGTGGAGCGCGTTCTCGTCGGCGAGCCGCTGCAGGCGGCGCTTCTCGCCGCGCTCGGCCGTGCGGATCTCGACCCGTGCGCCGCGCCGCTCCGACAGAAGCTCGGCGAGCGCCGACAGGTCGCCCGCGTCGCTCGGCACGACAATTTGGGGCGGCACGCTCGGGGCGCTCCCGTAGTACTCGAGCCCGAACGACTCGAGGATCGTCGTCACATCCTGGCCGCCGACGTTCTCGAGATGGAAGGAGTGGCGGTCGACCATCTTGCCGCCGCGCAGCGGGAAGATCTGGACCACGGCGCGCTCGCCCTCGGCTGCGAAGCCGATCACGTCCACCGTGCCGACCGACTGGCGCTCGACGGCCTGCCGCTCGACGAGGTGCTGGACGGAGAACAGCCGGTTTCGATAGCGCGCGGCATCCTCGAAGCGCTCGTCCGCCGCCGCCTCCTGCATCCGCCGCTCGAGCTCGCGCTGGATCGGCTTCACGTCGCCCGAGAGGAACTCGATCACGCCGTCGACGATCCCGCGGTAGTCCTCCTGCGAGACGTAACCGACGCACGGGGCGAGGCAGCGGTCGATGTGGTAGTCGAGGCACGGGATCCCGCTGTGGCGGCCCGGCTTCGGCCCCTCGCACGGCCGGTAGCGGAAGACGCGGTTGAGAACGTCGAGCGTCTCGCGCACCTTCTTCGCGTTCGCGTACGGGCCGAAGTACCAGACCCCCGCCCGGTGCCGCTCGCGCGTGAACATCACACGCGGATACTCGTCCTCGACCGTGACCGCGATGTACGGGAACGACTTGTCGTCGCGCAGCCGCACGTTGTACGGCGGCCGGTGGCGCTTGATGAGGTTTTGCTCGAGATGGAGCGCCTCGACCTCGGTGCCCGTGACGATCACCTCGATGTCCGCCACCCGGGCCGGCAGGTTCTGGATCTGCGGGCGGCCGTCCGTCGTCTTCTGGAAGTACGAGCGCACGCGCGGCCGCAACGACTTCGCCTTGCCGACATAGAGCACGTCGCCGTCGGCGTCGCGGAACAGGTAGACGCCCGGCTTCGCGGGAAGCGATTTCAGCTGATTTTCGACCCGGGCGGCCACGACGGCCACCGTACAGAAGGGCTAGACCGCTGCGACCACCGGCTCCGGCGTGGTTTCGACGACCAACCGGCCGTCCTGGTAGACGCGCTCGATCCGCCCCGAGAGGTCACCGAAGTCGAACGGATCGCCCGAGACGACGACGAGGTCGGCGCGCTTGCCCGGCTCGATCGTGCCGAGCTCACCCTCCAGCCCCATCAGTTCGGCGGCGGTCTTCGTGGTCGCGACGAGCACGTCCTCCGGCGACATGCCTCGGTCCGCCATCAGCTGGAGTTCCTCGAGGTTCGTGCCGTGCGGGACGACCCCGGCGTCGGTGCCCATCGCGATCCTGACGCCGGCCGCAGCGGCACGCCGGACGGAGTCCTGGTGCACCTCGACGACCTCCGCCGCCTTGATGAGCACATTCTCGGGGATCGGTGCGCCGGCGTCGGCCGCGCGCTGGACGCCGAGCGGCGCGACGAGCGTCGGGACAAGATACGCGCCATGCTCGAGCATGAGCTCGATCGCCTCTTCGTCGAGGTAGATGCCGTGCTCGATCGAGCGGACGCCCGCGCGGACCGCGTTCTTGATCCCAACCGTCGACTGCGCGTGCGACATCACCCAGAGCCCGAACGCGCGCGCCTCTTCGACGATGACCTCGATCTCTTCGAGCGAGAAGCCGGGCTGGTCCGGTGAGTCGCGCGGCGAGAGGACCCCGCCCGAGGTCGCGATCTTGATCACGTCGGCGCCGTTGCGGATGACCTCGCGGATCTTGCGTCTCGCCTCGTCGACGCCGTCCACGATCGAGGACGGCATGCCCGGGTAGTCGGGGAAGAGCTCGGCCGTGCCGCCCGAGGGCATCCAGCCGTCGCCGTGACCGCCCGTCTGGCTGAGCATCGTGAGCGAGATCTGGAGACGCGGCCCGCGCACGATCCGCTCCTCGACCGCCTGCTTGACGCCGAGATCGGCGCCGCCCGCGTCGCGGACGGTCGTGATGCCGATCCGGATCGTCGCGTCGAGGTTCTTGATCGCGTCGTAGAAGCGGTACGAGAACGGCGTCTGCAGGTACCTCCAGAT
>DATFSG010000212.1:0-5188 GCA_035262765.1 Gaiellaceae bacterium
ACGGGTTCGGCGTAATTCGTCAGCTGCTCGAGCTCACCCGTGTCGAGCGGCAGGCGGTAGAGCTGGCGCGTCCCCGACAGGTCGGACGCGACGAGCAGCCAGGAACCGTCGCTCGACCACGACAGCGGATAGGCCTGCCGCAGCTCGAGCAGCGTCCGCAGATCCCCCACGAGCCTGAGGCTATCGGTCGAGGTTCAAGCCGCGACGAGGTCGGGGATGATCTCGTCGCCGAACGCCTGCAACGTCTCCTCCTGCCCGTGGGTCATGAGGTAGATGTTGAACTGGTCGACGCCGATCCCCTGGAGCTCCTGCAGCTTCGCCTTCGCCTGCTCCGCCGTCCCGAGGACGCAGAAGCGGTCGCAGATCTCGTCGGTCACGAACTCGCCGTGCGCAGCGCCGACGCGCGAGTGGTCGTTGTAGTCGTAGAACTTCCGCGCCTGGACGTAGTCGGTGAGCGCCTTCGGCACGGAGCTGCCATCGGTGCCGTAGCGCTCGATCAGGTCCATGACGTGGTTCGAGACCATGGCCGGGAACCAGCGCACCTGCTCGCGCGCGTCGGCGAGGTCGTCGGAGATATGAGCCGGCGCGCCGACGATGCACTTGAGCTCGCCCGGATCGCGGCCCACTTCCTCGGCCGCGCGGCGCGCGGTGTCCATGATCCACTTGATGATCTCGGGGTCGGCGAGCTGGATGATCACGCCGTCGGCTACGCGGCCGGCAACCGCGAGCGCCTTCGGCCCGTAGCCGGCGATCCACATCGGGATCGGCGGCAGCTCCTCCCGCACCCACTTGAGCTGGAGCTCCTTGTCGTTCCACTCCACCTCGCGGCCGTTCATGAAGTCGCGCACCATCGCGCAGGAGCGCTCGAACTCCGCGACTTTCATCGGCTGGCGGCCGATGTAGCGGACGGCCGAGTCTCCGCGTCCGATGCCCATCGCCATCCGCCCGTCCGACAGGTCGTGCAGCGTCGCGTACGCGCTCGCGAGCACCGTCGGGTCACGCGTCGCCGGGTTGGTCACGAAGTGGCCGAGATGGATCGAGGAGGTCTCGCGCGCCGCGACGGCGAGCATCGGCACCGACTCCTGCCACAGGACATGCGAGTCGTACGTCCACGCGTACCCGAAGCCGTGGCGCTCGGCGAGCTGGATCAGCTCGAGCCAGCGCGAGAACGGCGGATCCGGGAGAACGGTGACGCCGAAGTCCATGACGTCGAGCCTACAACCGCGCGGCTCAGGCGACCAGGTCGTAGCTGGCGGCGACCAGCTCGCGCACGAGCTCGTCGTCCGCGGTGCCGCCACAGGTGACCGTCAGCCAGTGGCGCTTGTTCAGGTGGTAGCCGGGCTCGATCTCGTCGTACGTCCCGCGCAGCTGCTCGCCGAGCTCAGGCTCGCACTTCACGCTCACCGTCAGCGGCTTCCGCTTCAGCGGCGCGAGGGCGAACATCTTCCCGCCCACCTTGAACACGGACGTCTCGGGGCCGAACGGGAACGTCTCCTCGGCGCCGTCGAGCTTCAAGCAGAGCCGGCGGAGCTGCGCCGCCGTCACTCTCGTTCGAGGACGACGACCGGGATCTCGCGCTCCGTCCTCGTCGCGTACTCGTCGTAATGCGGCCAGAGCTCGTTCATCCGCTCCCAGAGCCGCTCGCGCTCCTCGCCCTCGGCCACGCGCGCGCGGACGTGCCAGCGGTCGCCCATGACCTGGATCTCGGCCTCGGGGTTCGCGCGGAGGTTGCGGTACCAGCCGGGATCCTTCGGCGCACCGCCCTTCGACGCGACCAGCACGACGTCGTCGCCGTCGCGGCCGAAGATGAGCGGGTTCGTCCGCTGCTCGCCGCTCGTGCGGCCCTTCGTGAAGAGGATCGCGATCGGCGAGTCCTCCTTCCAGCGGTAGCCGATCTCGCCGTTGGTCTCGAGGTAGCTGCGGACGTGGTCGTCGCCGTAGAGGTGTGCCGCGGATTCGAGCGCGCTCATGCGAATGCCTCCAATGCCTTCGTGGTCAGCCTGTCGAACGCCCGCACCGAAAGCTCGAGGTGCTCTTCCTTCGTGTCCTCGAGCTTCGTATGCGAAAGGCCCCGTAGGGACTGAACGAACAGCATCACCGTCGGGATTCCCGCCCGCGCGACCTCGGCGGCGTCGTGGAGCGGCCCTGACGGCAGGCGGTGCGACGTGCCCGCGATCTCGCGCACCGATTCGTCGGCCAGGTCGAGCAGGCGGTCGTCGAACGGGATCGGCTCGATCGACCAGACCTTCTCCCACTCGACCTCGATGTTCTCCTCGGCGGCGAACTTCCGCGACGCGGCCTCGGCATTGCTCAGCATCTCGGCGAGCCAGGTCGCGTCGAGGTGCCGCTGGTCGAGCAGGCACTCGGCGGTCTCGACGACGGATGTGACGATTCCCGGCTTCGTCACGACGCTGCCCATCGTGCAGACGGCGCCGCCACCGACCCGTTTTGCGATCTCGCGGATCTCTAGCTCCAGCTTCGCGGCGCCGGCGAGCGCGTCCCGGCGCTGGTCCATCGGCGTCGAGCCGGCATGCGCGGCCTGGCCCCGGAAGGTGATCTGGTGGCGTTCGACGCCGAAGGTGCCGAGGACTACTCCGAGCGGCAGGTCAAGAGACTCGAGCACCGGGCCCTGCTCGATGTGGAGCTCGAGGTAGGCCGCTGCGCCCTCGAGCTGACTGCGGGCTTCGAGCGCGTGGTCGAGGTCGACGCCGTGCTCGGCGAGCGCATCCGGCAGGGCGATCCCGTCAGCGTCGCGCCGCTCACGCAGCTCGTCCTGGTCGTTCATCGAACCCGCGGCGGCGGACGAGCCGAACAGCGAGCGGCCGAACCGCGCACCCTCCTCGTCGGCCCAGTTGACCACGCGCACGGTGAGCGGCGGTATCCCTTCCTCGGCGATCCGCCGGTACACCTCGACCGCGGCGAGGACGTTGAGGCAGCCGTCGAGCCAGCCTCCATTCGGGACGGAGTCGATGTGCCCGCCGAGGACAAGCTCCCGTTCCGACGCCCCCGGGAGCGTGAACCACTGGTTGCCGGCCTCGTCGATCTCCTCGTAGAAGTCGGCGCCGGCGACATTGATCTTCTCGCGCAGCCATGCGCGCGCGGTCGCCCACGTCTCAGTCCAGGCGACGCGCTGCGCGCCGTTCTCGTCGCCCGTCAGCTCTTGCAGCTCGCGCAGCTCCGCGACGGTGCGTGACGGTGACAGGCTCACGCCACGAGCTTAAACTCGGAAGCGATGTCGATCCTGATCCGCGGAGGGCGCATCGTCACGGCCGCCGACGACTTCGTCGCCGACGTGCTCGTCGAGGGCGAGCAGGTCGCGCTGATCGGCGCCGACCTCGACATCGCGGCCGACCGGACGATCGACGCGGCCGGCAAGTACGTCCTGCCGGGCTGCATCGACCCGCACACGCATCTCGACATGCCGTTCGGCGGCACGGTCACGATCGATGACTTCGAGTCGGGCCAGGGATCCGCGGCCTGCGGCGGCACGACCTGTCACGTCGACTTCTGCATCCAGGCCCGCGGGCAGACCTTCGCGCAGGCGCTCGCGGGCTGGCACACGAAGGCGAACGGCAAGACGCTGATCGACTACGGCTTCCACATCGCGGTCACCGACCTCGACGACGGTGGGACGCTCGACGAGCTCGCCACGCTGCCCGAGCAGGGCGTCACCTCGTACAAGCTCTTCATGGCCTACAAGGGTGTCCTGCAGGTCGACGACGAGACGCTGTTCCGCGCGATGCAGGTCGCGGCGGCGAGCGGCGCGCTCGTGATGGTGCACGCCGAGAACGGCGACGCGATCGACGTCCTCGTCCGCGAGGCGCTCGAGCGCGGCGAGACGGCTCCGATCCACCATGCGCTGACGCGGCCGCCCGAGCTCGAGGGCGAGGCCACGAATCGCGCGATCCAGCTCGCGCGCATCGCGGGCAGTCCGCTCTACGTCGTCCACGTCACCTGCCGGGAGGCGGTCGAACCGATCCGCCGCGCCCGCGAGCAGGGCTGGGACGTCTGGGGGGAGTCGTGCACGCAGTACTTCTTCCGGTCGATTGACGACCTCGCGCGACCGGACTTCGAGGGGGCGAAGTACGTCTATTCGCCGCCCGCGCGCGACGCGGCGAACCACGACGTGCTGTGGGAAGCCGTGCGCACCGACGCGCTGTCCGCGATCTCGACCGACCACTGCGCGTTCCTCTGGGACGGCCAGAAAACACTCGGCAAGGACGACTTCACCAAGATCCCGAACGGCGGCCCCGGACTCGAGGATCGGCTGAAGATGATCCACCACTTCGGCGTCCGCGAGGGGCGCATCAGCCTCAATCGGATGGTCGACCTGCTCGCAACCCAGCCGGCGAAACTGTTCGGCCTCTACCCGCGCAAGGGGACGGTCGCCGTCGGCGCCGATGCCGACCTCGTCGTCTTCGACCCCGAGCGGCGAGAGACGATCTCGGCCTCGACGCACCACTCGAAATGCGACTACAGCCTCTACGAGGGAACCGAGGTCGTCGGCGCGCCCGAGACCGTCCTCCTGCGGGGCAACGTCCTCGTCGAGGACGGCGAGCTCGTCGGCACGCCGGGCGTCGGGCGCTTCGTGCGGCGCGCGAAGTTCGGCGAGCCGCTCGAGGCGGGCGCCGCCGTCTCGTCGTGATCCGCGCGGCCTGGTGGACGCGGATCGACCGTCCGCGGGAAGAAGTCTTCGACTACATCGCCGACCTCGAGAACGAGCCGAAGTGGAATCCCGACGCCTCGAACGTCGTCCGCACCTCCGCGCCCGGCCCGGTCGGCCTCGGCACGACCTGGGAGGAGGACTTCGCACGGGTCGGCCACTACATCACCACGATCGATACGTACGAGCGTCCGTCCGTCCTCTCGTTCGACGCCAAGAACCCGCGCACCGACGCGCACGTGCGCTTCGACTTCGCCGCCGACGGCGACGACGCCACGGGTGTCTCGTGTGTCGTCGAGCTGACGATGAAGGGCGGAATGCGGCTGCTGGAGCCGCTGCTCGCATCGAGGATCCGCAAGCAGATCGAGCAGGACCGGCCGGCGTCGTTGAGCCACGCCTTCGACGCCTAAGCAGGGCTTTTTTTACTCCGGACGAACAAAGCTGCGCTAGCCTCATGAAACTCGTGGGGTCCCTCATCGGAGAGCGGCGTGGGCGCCTCGGGCTGCTCGCGGGACTCGTGATCGC
>DATFSG010000213.1:0-7857 GCA_035262765.1 Gaiellaceae bacterium
CGACTCCGAGGTCGAGCCGTAGGAGCGCCACGGCGGGCGTCGGCAGGACGCCGCCGAGGACAGCCGCTCCGCCCGCCGAGGCGACCCCGCGCGCGAACGCCTGCTCCAGCTCGGGCCCGCTCGCCCGCGTGTCGCGCCCGACGAAGACGCGTCCGGAGTCGCACCAGAGAGCGGCCGCCTTGCCGAGCCGCTCGACGAGATCGGGCGTGATCGTCTCCCCGACCACACCGCGGACACCGTCCGTTCCGAAGTACTGCCGCGCCAAGCGCGGGAGGCTAGCGCTTCGAGAACTGCGGCGCCTTGCGCGCCTTGTGCAGGCCCGCCTTCTTGCGCTCGACCTGGCGTGCGTCGCGCGTGAGGAAGCCCTCGCGCTTGAGCGGCACGCGCAGCTCCGGGTTCGCCTCGACGAGCGCGCGGGCGATGCCGTGCCGCACGGCTCCGGCCTGTCCGGTGAGCCCGCCGCCGTGCACGCGGACGCGGAGGTCGTACTGCCCCTCGACACCGGCCACCTTGAGCGGCGAGACCGCGATCGTCTGCCAGACCGAGCGCGGGAAGTAGTCCTCCAGCGTGCGGCCGTTGACCCACGTCGAGCCGTCGCCCGGGCGCAGGATCACACGCGCGACGGAGGTCTTGCGCTTGCCGGTGCCACGGTACTGGGCGATCGCGCTCACGAATCGAGCTCCAGGGACTTGGGGTTCTGCGCCTCGTGCGGATGCTCGGGGCCTGCGTAGATCTTGAGCTTCGTGATCTGCTGCCGCGCGAGCCGGTTCTTGGGGAGCATCCCCTTCACGGCGACGCGGAGCACCTCGGTCGGTCGGCGGTCGAGCTGCTCGCGGAGCGTCCGACTGCGCAGGCCGCCCGGATAGCCCGAGTGGCGGTAATACCGCTTCTGGTCGAGCTTGTTCCCGGTGACCTGGATCTTCTCCGCGTTGATGACGATCACGAAGTCGCCGGTGTCGACGTGCGGCGTGAACTGCGGCTTCCGCTTGCCGCGGAGCGTGTCGGCGATCTGGGTCGCGAGACGACCGAGGGTCTTGCCCTCGGCGTCGACGAGATACCACTCGCGCGTGACTTCTCCCGGCTTGGCGCTGTAGGTCTTCATAGAAAGCGGCGGACAGGTGCCCGCCGGCGGCCGATTGTAGCGAAAGCTCGGCGCAATCCCTCCTCGAAAGCCGCCGCGCCGCCGTGGGACGGATGGCGGACACACGGGGCGTCGAGAGCTGCGGCGGCGAGCCGTCCAACGGCGATCGCGACGCGTCCGCGGGTCAGCTCGTCGAGGAACGACGACGCCGCCTCGACCTCGGCTCGCGTCGGCCGCCGATTAGAGCGTTCGCTGCCGGGATGCGTCGGCACGACGTTCCAGAGCAGCACCTCGTCCTCGACTCCGAGCTTCGCGAGCACGCGGTGGACGATGGTCGCGGTCGCCTCTGCGGGTCCCGAGCCCGTGAGCTGGCGCTCCGAGGTGAACGGGATCCCGCTGACACGAGCCCCGCGGTAGCCGGCGGCCTCGCCGACGAGCACGACCTCGGCCCCGCCCCGAACTTCGAGATACCGACGAAGCCGGTCACGCAACAGCGGTGAGACGGCGTACTGGTTGTACGTCTCGCCGATGCTCGCGCCCGCGAGCCGGCTCACAAGATCTTCAGGCGCCAACTTCGGCCGCGGCTCCGGGCGCAACCGCGGCGATCCGGTCGAGCCACGGCCGAGCTTCCAGCCGTTCGAAGGTGTCACGCGCTTCGGCGAGCAGCGGCTGCGCGTCGCCCGGCCGGCCCCGAGCCGTGAGCCACTCCCCGTGCTCGAGCTGGACGACGGCGAGGTGGAAGGGGAGCTCGACCGCGCGGAACTGTGAGGCCGCGGCAGTGAAGTGGCGATCGGCGCCCGGATCGTCGCCGGCGAGGTGCCCGCGAAAACGTTGCGCAGTCGCCACGAAGAACGGCGAGCTCAGGCCCGGTGGCAACGGCTCGACTATCTCCAGCAGCTCGGTGACCTTTGCCTCGTCCCCAAGCGCTCGGGCCGCTTCGAGCGCGTGGAGGAAGCCCAGCTTGGCGCCCTGGTTCGTGATGCCAAGGCTTTGTCGCGTTGCGAATGCCTGCTCTCCGGCCACGACGGCAGCTCGATGGTCACCCTCGGCGAGGCGCACGGCTGATAGAGCAGCGTGGCAGCAGGCCTCGACCTGCGCGTCACTCGTTCGAGTCAGCTCCTCGAAGCGTCCGAGCAGCCGACGGGCTTCCTCGAGCTGCCCTCGCTGGAGGTGGATCTCGAGGATCCCGTTGGCCGGGCTGAGCAAGCCCGGGTCCCTCCCGATCTGTTCGCCGGGAATCTCGGCGAAACGAGCGTGGGCCTCCTCCCAGCGGCCGAGCATGGTGAGCGAGTACGTCATCTCACTGAGCACGAACCACTCCAAGCTCCGGCTCCCTATACGACTCGAAATCTTGAGCGACTCCTCGAGGTTTTCGAGCGATTCGGAATACCGGTCGCGGCGGAGGCCGAGATCCGAAAGGTTCGAGCGAACACTGGCCACCTGGCCGTACAGCTCGTGCGCCAGCGCCTTCTCGAGCGCGAGCTGGTACATGCCACGCGCTTCCGCGGGTCGCCGCGACGAAGCCAGGGTGGCCTTGGCCAACCAGCCGCGGCTCAACTGCTCGGGGAGCTCGAGCGCCTCGGCGAGATCGAGACCGCGCTCGATCAGCTCCGTCGCGCGCTCCGGATTCCCGGCGTAGAAGCGCGTGTTCCCGAGCCGAAGGATCAGTTGTACGAGGTCGGCATCCGGTTCGTCCTCGCCGATCTGCGCGTAGGCGTCCTCCATCCGCTGGATCGCCTGATCCACGTGACCCGAGTTGAACTCCGTCACCGCCAACCAGCCCGCCGCTCGCGCGGCGGCGTGCGTGTCCCCGCTCGCCTCGTAGAGCTCGAACGCCTTGCCGAAAAGAGGCCCTGCGTGCTCGTACTCCCCGGCTCGACTGGCCATTTCACCGGCACGAACGAGCGCCTGCGCCGTCTCCTCTGGCCGCGCCGCAAGCTCGGCAGCCTGCTCGAAGTACCGCTGGGCCTGAGTGGCGGCGCCCAGCGACTCGGCACGGTCGCCGGCTCGCACAAGCGCGTTCTGGGCTTGGCGGCGGAGCGGCTCGCTCTCGGGAACGTCGGGGTCGAGCCGGTAGGCAGCGAGCAGGTGGGAGGCAATGACCTCGGCGACCTCTTCCTCCCCGAGGGTTGCGGACAGGTGCTCGGCCGCTGCGAGATGTTTTTCGCGCCGCTCGCGCTTGGGCAAGGTCTGGTAGGCGACGTGCCGGAGTAGGTCTTGGAGGAACGTGTACTGACCCTGCTCCGGCGAGCGCGGGTCTGACTGCAGGCCCAACACCTCGCGACGCACGAGAGCCGCGAGTAGGTCGTCGAGGCGCCGGCTCTCAAGCCCACTCAAGGCCGCGAGCGCCTGCGGCGTGAACGTCTTTCCGAGCACGGCGGCATCGCCGAGCAGCCTCCGCTCGTCGGTCGAGAGCCCGTCGAGCCGGGCAGCAATCAGTGCATGCAGCGTCTCCGGCACCTCGAGCTTCTCAACCTCGCCCACCAGTTGGTAGCTCGAGCCCTCAGGGACAAGCAGACCGCGGTCGAGCAGCATGCGGACCGTCTCGACCGCGTACAGCGGCACACCCTCGGCACGGTCGGCGATCTGCTGGCGGAGACGTGGCGGCAGTCCCGGCACCAGGCCGACGAGCAGTTCGTCCATCGCCTGCTCGGACAGTGGATCGAGATACATGGACGTGAAGTTCCGATGACCGGCGCCCCAGCTCGATCGCTTCTCCAGCAGCTCGGGACGCGCCAGGGTGATCACGAGCAAGGGGTGATTCCGCGACCACTCGAGCAGGTACTCGACGAAGTCCAGCAAGGAGCTGTCCGCCCAGTGCATGTCCTCGAAGGCGAGCACCGTCGGGAACGCGTCGGCGAGCCGCTCGAAGAACAGACGCCAGGCTGCGAAGAGGTCCTGGCGTTCATGCGACGCGCCTTCGGCAAGACCGAGCAACTGCGCCAGCCGAGGAGCGACGAAACTGCGCTCCTCGGCGTCGAGGATGTGCTCCTCGAGCGCCGCGTCGAGCTTGCGGAGCGCATCGTCCTGCGGATCGTCCTCGGCGATCAGGCAGCGCATGCGCACCATGTCCGCGAGCGCCCAGTACGTCACGCCTTCGCCATAGGCGAGGCAGCGGCCACGGTGCCAGTAGATGCTCTGGGCGATGCCGTCGAAGTACTTGTAGAACTCCCACGCCAGCCGCGACTTGCCGATCCCGGCGATGCCCGTGACCGAGACCAGCTGCGCCCGGCCCTCCTCGGCGGAGACATGGAAGAGATCCTTGATCTGCCGCAACTCGCGGTCGCGCCCGACGAACGGCGCCTCCAACCCTTCGGACTTGAGTGAGCCGGCTCGCCCCGACACCACCCGCAACGCCTGCCACAGCGGCGTCTCACCCTCCTTGCCCTTCAGCTCGAAGCCGCCCGCCGCTTCATAGACCACGGTTCCTTCCGTCGCCCGTCGCGTCGCGTCGCCGACGAACACAGAACCGGGCTCCGCGACGGACTGGACACGAGAGGCCGTGTTCACAATGTCGCCGGCGACCATCCCCTCGCCGACCGCGGCCGTGTTGACGGCGGCTTCACCCGTGAGCACGCCGGCACGTGCCCGCAAGCCGTCGAGGCCGGACTCCTGACCGAGCGCCTGCACCGCCGCGACGAGATCGAGCGCAGCCCGCACCGCGCGCTCGGCGTCGTCCTCGGTGGCCACGGGCGTCCCCCACACTGCCATCACCGCATCGCCGATGAACTTCTCCACGACGCCGCCGTACAGCTCGATGAGCCGCCTGCACGTATCGAAGTACCGAGAGAGAAGCTCCCGGACCTCTTCCGGGTCGCGCGACTCGGAGAGGTTTGTGAAACCGACGAGGTCGGCGAAGAGGACCGAGACCAGCCGGCGTTCGGCCACGGCTGGCTCCGCGGGCGCGACGACAGGCGCGGCCGGTGCGGCTGTCGCGGTGAGGGCCGCCCCGCAGTCTCCGCAGAAGCTTTCGTCCGGCTCATGCGGAGCACCGCAGGCGGGGCAGTGCAGCTCGACAGCCAGCGGCTTGCCGCACCCGACACAGAACTTCCGTCCCTCGCGGTTTTCGCGCCCGCAGCTGCCGCAGACCGCCACGGATAGAGCCTAGTCCGATGTGCGCGTGGCTACAAAGCGAGCCGCTCTACGAGCTCCAGTGGTTCCACCGCACCACTTCGTCGAGCGTGCGGCGGCGCTGCGTCGTGCGGCTCGTCTTGGCGCTCCAGCCGGGATCCGGCAACGGGTAGCCGATGCTGATGCCCGCCACGAGCGTGAAATCGTCGGGGATCCCGAGCAGGTCGCGCAGTTTCTGGTCGTCCTCGCCGCCGACGATTCCGTACACGGCCGCCGCGAGCCCCTCCTGAATCGCGCCCAGGAGGATCAGCATCATCGCCGCGCCCGCATCGACATGCCAGAACGGGACGGGCCAGACGATCTCCTCGCCGCCGGTCGCTTCGAGCTTGTCTTCGCGGGTGTAGCGGTCGTGATAGTCCTGCTCGCGCGTCATGACGAAGACGTGCGCGGCTGCGGTCTCGAACCACGGCTCGACGCCCTCGGGCACCTCGTCGTCACCGAGCGCGGCGATCTGCGCGAGCACCTCGGGATCGTCGACGACGAGTAGCCGCTGCCCCTGCGAGAACCCAGCGCTCGGTGCGCGTCGAACGGTCGCGACGATGCGTTCCAGCGCGTCGCGCGGCGCCGGCTCGCCCGTGTAGTGGCGAACCATCCTGCGCTGCTTGAGCAGGTCGTAGAAGGACGACTCGGTCATAGGCGCATTATCGGCACTGCGCCCGCAACAGGCTTGCCGCGCGTCGCGTCCGAGCTGCCACTCGCGGATCGTCGTGAGGGTTCTGCGACCAGAAGATGACATTGCAAATGCGGTGGGCCGGTGCATCCCGGTATCGAGGCTTGAAGGCTTTCCAGACGCTCTTCCGCGAGTGAAAGTCGAACAGCTGTGCTCGGACCCAATCCCGAGTCCCGGGATGCGGTCCGAGATCGACCTCGTCGATCTCCCCGGACAATTCCGTCGCGATTTCGACATGCCGGTGGATGACCATGTGACGGAACCCAGCCGCCCGGAGCGCCTTCGCGGCCGCGTCCGTGGAAATCGTCCGGCCCCCACCACAGGCGGCAAGGATGGATACGCCGCCGCACACCGCGAGCAAGGTGAGGCTCTGCCTTACTCCCACTCGATCGTCGCGGGCGGCTTCGACGTCACGTCGAGCACCACGCGGTTCACGCCCGGGATCTCGTTCACGACCCGGGCCGAGATCGTCTCCACGAGGTCGTACGGGAGCCGCGCCCAGTCGGCGGTCATCGCGTCGTCGCTGGTCACCGCGCGGATCACGATCGGGTAGCCGTACGTGCGCTCGTCGCCCTGCACGCCGACCGATCGCACGGCCGGCAGCACCGCGAACGACTGCCACAGCTCGCCGTACAGCCCGGCGCGCCGCACCTCCTCCTGCAGCACGGCGTCGGCCTGGCGCAGGATCTCGAGCCGCTCCTGGGTGACCGCGCCGATGATGCGGATCGCGAGGCCGGGGCCGGGGAACGGCTGTCGCCAGACCATCCGCTCGGGCATCCCGAGCTCCTCGCCCACGCGCCGCACCTCGTCCTTGAACAGGAGCCGCAGCGGTTCGACGAGCTTCATCTTCATGTCCTCGGGCAGGCCGCCGACGTTGTGGTGCGACTTGATCGTCGCGGCGACGCCCTCGGTGCCGCCCGACTCGATCACGTCGGAATAGAGCGTGCCCTGCACGAGCCAGCGGACGTCTCCGAGCTTCCGTGCCTCCTCCTCGAAGACGCGGATGAACTCGCGGCCGATGATCTTGCGCTTGTCCTCCGGCTCCTCGACGCCGTCGAGCAGCTCGAGGAAGCGCCCCTGCGCCTGCACGTGGACGAGCGGGACGTGGAAATGCTCGCCGAACGTCTCGACGACCTGCTCCGCCTCGTCCTGGCGCAGCAGCCCGTGGTCGACGAAGACGCACGTGAGCTGCTCGCCAACCGCCTTGTGCACGAGCAGCGCTGCGACCGCCGAGTCGACGCCGCCCGACAGCGCGCACAGGACCCGCTCATGGCCGACCTGCGCGCGGATCCGCCCGACCTGCTCTTCGATCACCGCGGCCGGCGTCCAGCTGGGCGGCGCCTCCGCGGCGCGGTAGAGGAAGTTCTTCAGCACGTCCATGCCGTGCGGCGTGTGGACGACCTCGGGATGGAACTGGACGGCGTAGAGGCCGCGCTCGGTGTCCTCGAACGCTGCGACCGGCGTGGCGGGAGAGCTCGCGACGATGCGCGCGCCCTCGGGAGCAGCGACGACCGTGTCGCGGTGCGACATCCAGACCGTCTGCTCGGGCGGCGTGTCGGCCAGCAGCTGCGACTCCGTCACCTCCATCGACGTCCGTCCGAACTCGGAGACGCCGGTGCGATCGACGCGGCCGCCGAGCTCGAGCGCCATCAGCTGGGCGCCGTAACAGATGCCGAGCGTCGGGATGCCGAGCTCGAACAGCGCCGGATCGACGCGCGGCGCGTCGTCGGAGTAGACCGAAGCGGGGCCGCCGCTCAAGACGAGCGCATACGGGTTCCGGGCGCGCACCGCCTCGGGTGTGATCTTGTGCCCGACGAGCTCGGAGTAGACGCGGCATTCGCGCACGCGCCGCGCGATCAGCTGCGAGTACTGCCCACCGAGATCGAGAACGAGCACAGGCCGGTCCTCCCGGGCCGGGAGCGTCAGAACCTGTGCCTCCTCAGCGCCGATAGTTCGGCGCCTCCTTCGTGATCGT
>DATFSG010000214.1:0-32070 GCA_035262765.1 Gaiellaceae bacterium
GGAGCAACCCCGACCGCCGGCTTCGACTGCTCTGGTCTCGTCCAGTATGTGTTCGCGCAGGTGGGCATCTCGCTGCCGCACTACACCGTCTCGCAGTGGAACTACGCGGGCGCCGTCCCGGTGCCGAAGAACCAGCTGCAGGCGGGAGACCTCGTCTTCTTCAACGGGCTCGATCACGTCGGGATCTACATCGGCTACGGGGACTTCATCGACGCGCCGCACACCGGAGCCGACGTCGAGATCGACAGTCTCAGCGAGCGCTGGTTCGCCTCCAGGTACGACGGAGCGAGGCGGATCGTCGGCGCCGCGGTCGGCGGCGTGCCGCAGGCGGCGCAGTTCTCCTCGGGCGGCACCGCGTTCAGCTCCAACGTCGTCTACTTCACCCATTAGAGGGGTCAGGATCATGTTCCAACGTTCCGATGCACAAGCCGTGCCCCGCCGCATTCTCACGCTTCCGCGCCTGACCGCAGTTGCCGCTGCCGGCCTGCTCGTGAGCGCCACGATCTCGCTCGCGGCGGACAAGCCGACCGTGGCGACGAAGGCGACGACGCACTCGTCCGCGCCGCGGCAGGTGATGACCGTCCCGGACGTTCGCGGCCAACTCTTTGTCTTCGCCTCGGGGGCGCTGGAGGACAACGGCTTCGGCTGGAAGGTCCGCGGCGTCGTCGAGGGCTATCCGGTCAACGTCGTGGCCTCCCAGTCGCCGCAGCCGGGCGCGCACGTGCTCGACACGGGTGAGCCGACCATCACTCTGCACCTCATCCGCGGCAAGGGCGCACAGACCGGTGCCCCGCAGGATCGCTCGCCGTACGGCGCGAGCCTGATCCGTCGGCCGGCGAAGCACACCTCCAAGTAGCGCCGAAAGACGCCCTCAAGGGGCGCGGCGCGGATGTCGATAACAAGCGGGATGGATCTCGTCCTCCCGCTCGTCTTCGTGCCCGGGCTTGCCCTCGGCAGCTTTCTCGGCGTGGTCGCTGCCCGCGTGCCGCTGCGCCGCTCGATCGTGCGGCCGGGCTCGGCCTGCATGAGCTGCGAGACGCCGATCAGCTGGTACGACAACGTCCCAGTGCTCTCGTATGCGCTGCTCCGCGGCCGCTGCCGCAAGTGCGGCGTCCGGATCCCGCCGCGCGACCTCGTCATCGAGCTCACGACAGCACTCCTCCTCGTGGGCTGCGTGCTCGCGTTCGGATTCACACTGAGAACGATCGCAGCAGCGATCGGTTGCGCCGCGCTCGTCGTCGTGACTGCCACGGACATCGAGCGACGGATCGTCCCGAATCGCGTCGTGCTGCCCGCGGCAGCCGCCGTCCTCGTGCTGGATACCGTCTGGCATCCGTCGCCGGAATGGGCGATGGGGGCATTCGGTTTCGCGGGATTCCTCTTCCTCGTGGCGCTCGCCTATCCGGGCGGGATGGGGATGGGCGATGTCAAGCTCGCGCTGCTGATCGGCGCGCTGCTCGGCCGGACGACGCCGGTCGGGTTCATGCTGGCGCTGATCCTCTCCCTCGTGCCGACCGTCTTCCTGATCGCCCGCCACGGCCACGGTGCCCGGAAGCTCAAGATCCCGTTCGCGCCGTTCCTCGCCGCGGGCGCCCTCATCGCGCTCTTCGCCGGCGAGGCAATCCTCCACGCCTACCTCCACCACACGTGAGGCGACTGCGGTGTCGGCTCAGCCCGTAGCGGGCGACGGAACCCCGGTGCCGAAAGGCCCGGTGGCGCCCGCCCCGATCTCGCAGCTCATGGGCGAGCTCGTCGTCGACCTGCTCGAGACGACGGGCCTGATCCCCGAGGCGAAATTCGAGACCCTGCGGGAACAGGCGAAGCACGCGCCGGTCGTGCAGGTGCTGATCGATGAAGGGCTCGCGTCGAGCGAAGCGATCGCCCGCATTGTCGCTGCGCAGTACGGGCTCCCCGTGGTCGAGCTGGGCAACGTCGGCATCGACCCCATGGCCACGGAAGCCGTGCCGCTGCACGTCCTCGAGCAGGTGACCGCCATTCCGTACGCCTTCGAGGACGACTACCTCTGTGTGGCGATCGCCGACCCGCAGAACATCCATGGCATCGACGCGCTGCGGCTCGCCAGCCGCCACCCGATCTCCCTGCGCGTCGCCGCGAGCGAGGAGATCACGAACGAGATCGGCCGGCTCGCGCGAACGGCCGAGGCCTTCGGCGCCCGCTCCGGTTTCAACGACGTCGCCGAGCTCGAGGTGATCGACGAGGACGAGCTTGACGACCTCGAGATCGACGACGGCATCTCCGACGCGCCGCTCGTCCGCCTCGTCAACTCGATCATCTTCGAGGCGGCAGAGGACGGTGCGAGCGACGTCCACTTCGAGCCGCAGTCGGACGCGCTCGTCGTGCGCTTTCGCATCGACGGCGTGCTCCACGAGACCCAGCGGATTCCCAAGCGGAGCGCGATCGGCGTGACCACTCGTCTGAAGGTGCTGGCGAAGCTCGACATCGCCGAGCGCCGGAAGCCGCAGGACGGCCGAATCTCGCTCTCCGCCTCCGCCGCCGGCCGGATGCTCGACGTCCGCGTCGCCACGCTGCCGACCGTCGAGGGCGAGTCGGTCGTGATGCGTCTGCTCGACAAGTCGAAGAAGCCGCCGACGATGGAGGAGGTCGGGCTCAGCATCGCGATGCAGGAGCAGCTCTCGGCGATGGTCCACCGGCCCACCGGCGCCCTGCTCGTCACCGGTCCGACCGGCTCGGGCAAGTCGACCACTCTGTTCTCCGCCATGACCGAGATCAATCGGCCCGAGATCAACGTCATCACCGTCGAGGACCCGGTCGAGTACCGCCTCCCCGGCCTCAACCAGGTACAGATCAACACACGCGCGGGGCTGACCTTCGCCGTCGCGCTGCGCTCGATCCTGCGCTCGGACCCCGACGTCGTGATGGTTGGCGAGATCCGCGACGTCGAGACCGCGAAGATCTCGATCGAGGCCGCCCTGACGGGCCACTTCGTCCTTTCGACCCTGCACACGAACGATGCACCGTCGGCGCTTTCGCGCCTGAACGAGATGGGTGTCGAGCCGTTCCTCACAGGTGCGGCCGTCACCGGCGTGCTCGCGCAGCGCCTCGCGCGCCGCCTCTGCGAGCACTGCAAGGAGCTCTACACGCCGAGCAAGGAGGAACTCGACACGGCGCGCGTCCCTGAGGAGCTCCGGCACGGTAAGACGGAGCTCTTCCGCCGCAACGGCTGCGTGCGCTGCCGGCAGACCGGTTACAGGGGCCGCATCGGCGTCTTCCAACTCCTGGAGATGAACGAGGAGCTGTCCACGCTCGCCGCCCGGAAGGCGAGCCACGAGGAACTCGAGCGGGCGGCCCTCGAGGCCGGGATGATGACGCTGTGGGGCGACGGCGTCGAGAAGGTCCTCGCGGGCCTCACCTCGCTCGAAGAGCTCGCCCGCGTCACGACGCTCTAGCCGGCGCCGCCTGGCAATCTCGGGTCGGCATGGCCGACGAGGACGTCGCCTTCGAGATCTCGGACAAGGCGGAGAAGTTCATCCGCGGTCGCACCGGCGAGCTCTGGATCTGGCCGAACGCGGACCGCAAGCCATACGTGTCCAGTTGGCCACCCGCGATCCACGACGGCGAGTGGGCGACCTATGCTCCGGAGGGCCTCGTCATCCACGTCGACAGCACGATCGAGCCGCCGGACCGGTGGGTGCTCGACACTGTGGGATCCGAGCAGTGGATCACGGCGCGGTGGGACCGGCGTCTTCTCGGCGTCTTCGATCGCCTTCCGCTCGTGAGATCTCCGGACGAGACCGTGGAGGCGCACAGCTCTCCACTGGCGCACGTCGGGAAGTTCCTCCTCGTGCCGGCGCTCGCCTGGGTCTTCGCGGTCCTCTGGGCTCTCCAGTTCTTCGGCATGCGTGGCCACGGGCTCCTCGCAGCACGGGCGGGCGTTGGGTCGCTGATCACGTTGGTCGGTTTGGCGGTCTGGATACGCGAGTCGCGCGCCGCCGAAGAGGCTTCGAAGAGCCCCGAGCCTCCTCCCTTCCGCGCCGGCAGCGCAGCTGCTCGGGTTCGGCTCGATCAGCGCGCAGACCGGTCTGTCGCGAAAGAGCTCGAGCGCAGCCGCCTCTAGGTGGACGGCGGCGGAGGTGTCGGCTTCGCGATCTCGGACGCGGCGGAGGCAATCATCCGCGACCGCGGCGGAGAGCTCTGGATCTGGGCGGGCGACGACGGGACTGCATGCGCCGAACTCACGCGCAGCGCGCTGCCGCTTCGCCCGCTGGGGGAAGATCACGCAGGTGGAGGTGAGCTGGGATGAGGTTCGCGCGCGCCGTCTGGCGCGTTCGTTCCTGAGCGAGCGGGCGGGCGGCGACCGGCTTCTCGAAGTCGTGAGCGCGCTGTGCGGTGTGCAGGCGCAGCTGCAGACGGCGGCCGAGCTGCAACTCGGTGCGCGGGTCGACGGCGTGACGCAGGCCGAGCTCCGGGCGCTCGTCTGGGAGCAGCGGGTGCTCGTCAGGGCCTGGACGCTCCGCGGAACTCTGCACCTCCACCCCGCCGCCGAGCTACCGCTCTGGCACGCCGCGAAACGTGCGGCGCAGGGCTCGGCCCGCGAAGGGCTGCCCGCGTGGCGCGACCCAGCTCGCATCCTCCACCCGGGGCTCGGCGCCGACGAGGTCGAAGCCGTTCGCGCAGAGGTCTGGTCAGCGCTCGACGGCCGCTGCCTCACCCGGGCCGAGCTAGCCGAGGAAGTCGGGAGCCGGGTGGGAGCCGCAGCTCAGGCGCGGGTCCGCTCGGGATTCGCCTTCTTCAACTCCGACCTGTGCCAGGGACCGCCGCAGGGATCGCGGATCACGCTCGTCCGGCCGGATCAGTGGGTCGAAGGCTGGCAGGAAGTGGACGGACGCGAGGCGCTGCGGGAGGTCTGCCGGCGGTTCCTGCGTACATACGGCCCTGCTCGTCCCGCCGACTTCGCCTCCTGGTTCGGCGCCGCGGAGCCGCAGGCGTTGTTCGACGAGCTCGGCGCCGACCTGGAGGAGATCGACGTCGCCGGCCGCCTCTACTTCGTCCTGGCGGGCGACCGGTCGTTCCCGGTGACGGACTCTCAGGTGCGGCTGCTGTCGGAGTACGACGTCTATGTGCTGGGGTTCCGCGAGCGCGACGAGCTCGTCCCGGAGCCCGTGCGCAAGCTCATCGCCAACCACCGCCGCGGCCAGTACGAGGGGCCGGCCGCGACGCGGATCGTGCTGGTCGACGGAATCGCCGCGGGCCTGTGGGAGCGCCGCAAGCGCGGCAGGCGGATCGAGCTTCAGATTCGCCTCGTGCGGCAGCTCGGGAAGGCGGGCTTCGCAGAGCTTCAGCGCGAAGCGGAGCGCATCGGCGCGTTCCTCGGGCTGGAGCCTGTCGTCGCCGTCGACGTCGGCTGAGGCTAGGAGCGCTACTCGCCGCGCGAGCGGTTGCCCATGCTGAACTTCGTCGGCCGGCTGGCGGCGGCGAGGTCCTCGAGCGAGCTCGGCGGCGGGGTGTATCCCGAGGGGGATGCGGGATGGGCGGGCTCCGGCACCGCCGCGGGCACATTCTCTTCGGGCTCGGGCTCCGGCTCGGACTGTGCAGCCTCGGGATCAGGGGTCGGCTGCGGCGCTGGCTCGGCCCGGGCGGCCGCGAGCAGTTGCTCGGCCTCGCGGCGCGCGGCCTCCGCGATCTCCTGCGCCTCCGCGCGCGCTTTCTCCAGCAGCTCCCGCGCGGCGGTGCGGGCGGTCTCGAGCTCTTGAGCAGCCGCGGCGTCGGCTCGCGCGTCTGCAAGCAGCTTGTCAGCCTCTCGACGCGCGGCCTCCGCGATCTCCTGTGCCTCTGCCCGCGCTGTCTCTACCAGCTCGTGCGCGGCGGCGCGGGCGGTCTCGACCCCTTCCGCTGCCTCGGTGCCGGCGCGGGCGAGCACGCCCTCTGCCTCCGAGCGGGCATTGTTCAGCGCAGCCTCCGCCTCGGAGTGGACACCCGCGCTGGCCGCTTCGGCCTCGGTGCGAGCGGCGGCGACGAGAGTGTCCGCCTGGGCGCGTGCTGCTTCGACGGCCATGTCCGCCTCCGACCGCGCGGTGGCGGCGACCGACTCGGCCTCGGCCCGGGCCGCGGCGACGAGGCCCTCGGCCTCGCTGCCTGCCTGCTCCTGCACAGCCTGAGCGCGCTCGTTCGCCGCAGCGATCGTCGCGGCAGCCTCCTGCTCTACGCCGCTCAGGCGCGCCTGCGCCTCGTTCGACGCTTCGGTCACCTGGCGCTGCTGCTCCTCGAGCTCCTCCTTGGCCTGGGTGACCTCCTGGCGGGCGGTATCGAGTTCCCGCTTGAGGTAGTCCGCTTCTTTCTCGCGCTCGTCGAGGGCGAGACGGCGCAGCCGGACCTCCTCCTCAGTCCGCGTGAGCCTGTCCTTCGCGGTCTCCTGCGCGTCGCGTTCGATGCGATCGGCGAGCTCGACCGCCGCCCGAACGAGCTCGAGCGCTTCGAGCCTCGCCGAGCGGTTGTCGGCCGTGAAGCCGGTCCCGGGATCACCATCGGGATTCGGAGGGAGCCGCTCGAGCTGAGGAAGCGCGATCACGTCCGCACCAAGCTCGTCGCTCCGAAGCTCGTCTTCTTCTCTCGCCACGGGATCCACCTCGCTCCCGCTCACGCCTCTCAGGCGTGAATCTCGCAGCCGAGGTAGACCAGGGCCTCGACGGCCTCGGTCACGAACGTGCTCGCCTGCTGGGCGTCGGCGAAGCTGTACGAGCGCGGCTCGGCACCGTCCTCGCGGCCCTCCACCTCGACGTCGACGACACAGGCGTCGCCGAGATCAAGCGCCCGCATGGTCACGACGGGACGCCCGTAACGGCTCGCGCTGCGGACGAAGAGCTCCCGCGGCTCCGGCTCGGCTGCCTGAGGGCGGCCGCCCCGTCTCATCAGCGCGCGTCGGCGACGGCCTGCGCGACCACGTCGCGGTCGACGAAGCCCTTGAACTGCGTGGTGATGGCGCCCGAGCGCCTGATCACGAGAACCTCGGGCGTGTCGACGACTCCGCCGAACTTGCGGAGGATCGCCGTGCCGGTCTGCTGGTGGAAGACGTCGATGGCGACGAAGCCCGCGTGCATCTGAGCAGCGCCGGCCTGCGCCTCTGCGCTCGTGGACTGTTCGTCCGCACCATTCGGTGTGGTCAGTGCGACGACCACCACCGAGTGCTTCTGCAGCGCACGCGCAACGGGAACAGGCAACCCGTGGGTGTTGACCTGCGCGGGGGTCACGGTGTGGGTCGGCGTCGTGCTCGGGGTGGGAGTCGTCGTGGCCTGCGTCGTGTGGGCCGGCGTCGTGGGCGGCGTGGTCGTGGTGGTCGACTTGTGCGTGACGGCGAAGTAACCGCCGGCCACGACGACGACCAGCACGAGCAGGACGACAACACGAATCTGGCGCGTGCTCAGCGTCGCGTTCATGGCCTTCCTATCGGCAGCCCCGGCAGCGCGGGTCTCCCTGAAATGGGGGATACGTGAAGAAAGGGATAAAGAGAGGGCGCGGTTTCCCGCGCCCTCGACGTAGAGCAACGAACTGGAGCGTTACGACTACGGACAGGGATCCGCGGCTGCGGAGGTGTCGTTCTGGACCTGACCGCCCGGACCAACGACGTGGGCCCAGTGGCCACCGCTCACGGCCGAGATGCAATACGTCTGGCCGGAAGCGTCGTTGTTGTTGTCGGCCGTCCCGATGCCGGTCGAGCCGGCGACCGAGACGACGAGACCGGAGTCGTACGTGCTCTTCAGCAACGCGGCGGTCATGCCGGTGTAGTTGTTGTTGTCCGAATACCAAGCCTCGGCATCCGGAATCGCCGCGCGGACGTCCGACATCGCAGCCGTCTGCTGAGCCTTCTTCTGGAAGCCCAGGTAGGACGGAATGGCGATCGCGAGCAGAACGCCGATGATGATCAGAACGACCAGGAGCTCGATGAGCGTGAAGCCGCTCTCGTCCCGTGCGTTCAGCCGCTGTCTGAGGGTATGCATGCAGTCTCCTTTGTAGGACGGGTAACCCAGACCCGCCGTGTATCGGCAGCGGCCGCGACGGCTCGTCCCCCCTTACGAGTGATTCGCCTCACCCCCGGCATCCCCCGCGCTGGGGGATGTCTTTCCGGCGCCGGCTCCAGCCTCTCCCTCGTATGAGTGATTCCCGGCGGCGTCCCTAAAGCGAGCCACATCGCCCGCCGATAGCTCGCTCGCATGACGCCGCAAGCCTTTTCCATCGACACGCTCCTCGAGCGCGTCGCCGCCGAGGACGCCTCCGACCTCCACATCACGGCGGGGTCGCCTCCGCTGCTGCGCATGCGCGGCCGGCTGGCGCCGCTGGAGGAGTACGAGGCCTTTACGCCCGAGGAGACGCGCGACCTTCTCTATCGCGTCCTTTCCACGGAGCAGCAGAAGCGCCTCGAGATCGACCGCCAGATCGACTTCTCCTACTCCGTCCCCGGCGTCGCCCGCTTCCGCGTCAACATCTACTTCCAGCGCGACACGCTCGCCGCCGCCTTTCGCCTCGTACCCGGGCTGATCAAGTCGGCCGCCCAACTGGGCCTCCCGGAGGTTCTCCTCCAGCTCGCGTGCGAGCCGCGCGGACTCGTCCTCGTAACAGGCCCGACCGGCTCCGGTAAGTCGACGACGCTCGCGACGATGATCGACTCGATCAACGAGTCCCGCGCCATGCACATCGTGACGATCGAGGACCCGATCGAGTTCCTGCACCAGCACAAGACCTCGGTCATCAACCAGCGCGAGGTCGGCGCCGACGCCAAAGGCTTCGCCGAGGCGTTGCGAGGCGCGCTCCGCCAGGACCCCGACGTGATCCTCGTGGGAGAAATGCGGGACCTCGAGACGATCTCGACCGCGCTGACGGCGGCCGAGACGGGCCACCTCGTGCTCGCGACGCTGCACACGCAGAGCGCGCCGAGCACGATCGACCGCATCATCGACGTCTTCCCGTCGGCCCAGCAGGGCCAGGTGCGGATGCAGCTCGCCGCGTCGCTCCAGGGGATCGTCACGCAGACGCTGCTCCCGAGCGCCGACGGCCGCAAGCGCGTGCCTGCGCTCGAGGTGCTCCTGCCCGACGACGCCGTCCGAAACCTCATCCGGCAGGGCAAGACCGAGCAGATCTATTCCGTCATGCAGACGAACACGACGCGCGGCATGCAGACGATGGAGCAGTGCCTCGCCGAGCTGGTCGTCCGCAAGACGATCACACAGGACACCGCGCTCAACGTCACCAGCCGGCGCGAAGAGTTCGAGGCGCTGCTCGCACGCAGCGGCGTCAAGCCACGGTCCGATGAACACCTCCCCGAGGCCCTCCGCGGCCTCCGAGTCGCAGGAGCCTCACAGTGAGCGGATTTTCCGAGCTGATGAAGAAGGACATCTCCTTCAAGCGCAAGCCGTCGACGAAGTCGACCAAGGCGTCGAAGACCGAGACCCCGTCGACCGAGACGAACGCCACCGCGGCGACGGAAGACCAGGCACCGAAGAAGCGGAGCCTGTCCATGTCGAAGCGCGCGCCGAAGCAGAAGGTCGCGCCGACGAAGGCGAGCTCAAGCAGCCGGCATAAGCAGGTCGTCGGGCTGAGCGTCGGCGCCTCCCAGCTCGCGGCCGCCGTCGTTGTCAACAACGGCCGGCCGAAGCTCGTCAAGGTTGCCCGGCATGCGCTCCCGCCCGAGGTCGTAGTAGGAGGCGAGGTGCGCGACCCCGAGGCGCTCGCCAGCGAGATCGCGGCCTTCTTCTCTGACGCGGACCTGCCGCGCAAGAACGTCCGTCTCGGCATCGGCTCGAGCCGCACCGGCGTCCGCGTCTTCGAGCGCCCCGAGGTCGACGACCCGCGGCAGCTCGCGAACGCCATTCGCTTCCGCGCCTACGAGACCCTGCCGATCCCGATCGAAGAGGCGATGCTCGATTACCACATCGTCGAGGAAAACAACACGCCTGACCGCGTGCTCCTCGCCGTCGCCTACCGCGACCTCGTCGACCGCTTCGCGGCCACGTGCACGGCGGCCAAGATCGAGCTCGTCGGCATCGACATCGAGGCCTTTGCCCTGCTCCGCGCCGTCGGCGGCGAGCCGCTGGGAGGTGGCGAGCGCGCCGAGGCCGCTCGCGTCGCCGTCTCGATCGGCCACGACCGCACGACGGTCGCGGTCTCCGACGGGAACGTCTGCGAGTTCACGCGCGTCCTCGACTGGGGCGGTGCCCGCGTCACGGCCGCGATCGAGCGCGCTCTCGACGCCGACACCGAAGAGGCCGACCGGATCAAGCGGACGCTCGACATCTCCGCCAACGCGTCGGAGGAGCAGGCCAACGAGCGCACAGCCAAGGCCGTCGATGCGGCCCGCCGTGAGGTCAGCGGCCTCGCGCGCGAGCTCGCCTCCTCCCTCCACTTCTACCAAGATCAGCCTGACTCTCTGGGCTTCGCCGAGATCACCGTCACCGGGGGCGGCGCCCATCTCCAGGGGCTCGCCGAGCAGCTCGAGGAGCTGATCGGCATCAGCGTCCGTGTCGCCGACCCGTTCGCGCGCGTCGGCTCCGGGCACGGCATTAGCTCCAACGGCCAGGACGGCGCCCTCGCCGTCGCAATCGGACTTGGAATCGAGGACTGATGCGCGCCGTCAACCTTCTCCCCCGTCAGCAGGTCGAGCAGAAGCGCGAGCGCACGAATCCGGTCGTCCTCGTCGCGGCCATCGGCGGAGCGGCCGTCGTGCTCGCGCTCGTCGCCGGCACCCTGCTCGCCAGCCGCAGCGTGAGCCGCGAGCAGCAGGCCCTCTCGAGCGCACGGGCCGTGCTCGCAGTCACCCCCGCGCACCACGTCTCGGCGACCACGCAGACATTCCGCAAACAGGTGCTCACGCAACGCGAGCAGCGTTCGCTCGCACTCGCGTCGGCGCTCTCCAAGCGCGTCGCGTGGGATCGCGTCCTGCGCCGCTTCGCACTGGTGCTGCCGAGTGACGTCTGGCTCACGAGCCTCACCGCGACCGTGCCGCTCGATCCTGCCCCGACGACCCCGACAACCACGACGAGCGCGCTGCCGGCTACCGCCACGGAAGTCACCTTCCAGGGCTACACCTACTCGCAGGAGAGCGTCGCACGGCTGCTCGAGCGGCTCTCGGTCGTCCCGGACTTCGAGGATGTCCAGCTCCAGAGCAGCACGACCACGCAGGTCTCCGGGCAGAACGTCGTCAACTTCACGATCGTCGCCAACATCCGCCAAGGAAAGGGGGCGTCGTGACCGCCCGCTTCGCAAGCCTGCCGAAGGCGGCTCAGGTCGCACTCGTGGCGACCGGGCTGCTGCTCGTCGCGCTCGTCGGCTACTTCGCCCTGATCGCACCGAAGCGCTCGACGGCCTCCAACCTGAAGAAGCAGACGGCCGCCGTGCAGGCCGAGATCAACAGCAACCGCTCGTCGGCGTTCACGCAGGCGCTGCCGGCGGTGCGAGCCGCGAGCGTCTTCAGCGTGGCGCAGGCCATGCCGAACACGCTCGACACGCCCGACGTGCTCATTTCGCTCAGCCGGCTGGCGGAGAACTCCGGAATCGCGTTCGACGACATCACGCCGCAAGGGTCCGCTAGTACCAGCACGACGTCGAGCAGCGCGGCAACCGGGGTCGCCACCACGACCACCGGCGATCCATTTGCGGCCGAGCCGATCCAGGCCAAGTTCACCGGCAGCTTCTACAACCTGCTCGTCTTCCTGCAGCGGGTGCGCAACCAGGTCCGCGTGCAGAACGGCAAGCTCTTCACCGCCGGACGGCTCTTCGACGTCACCGGCGTCACTCTCGCCCAGGGTCCGCAGGGCTGGCCCCAGGTCTCGGCCACGCTCGTGATCAACGAGTTCGTGCCGCAGGCGACCGCTCCGGCCACCACCCCGGGAGCCGCCGGCACTACTTCGACGACAACCACGCCGGCCACGACGACCAGCTCCGGCACGTCGGCGGCGCCGAGCTCGAGCGGAGGGACTTCATGAACCGCAAGCAGAAGAGAATGGAGAGCCTCCGCGAGGCCAAGGACAAGCGGATGAAAAAGGTCGCGGTCGCGCTCTCGGTCGTGCTCGCAGTCGTCCTCGCGTTCGAGGTCCCCTCGATGCTCAAGGGCAGTGGCGGCAGCTCGACGCCCACCGCGGCCGCGCCGACCGGCTCGCAGTCGACCACGCCGCCCGGCACCGCGTCCGCCGCCGTCGCCCCGGTGGCGAGCACGAAGCTGCCGAACTCGGACGCGCTGCCGAGGGGTGGGAAGTCGGAGCTCTACTCGTTCAGCCACTTCACCGCCAAGGATCCGTTCGTCCAGCAGGTCGTCGCCGTTAGCAGTTCGCCCGCTAGCGGTTCGAGCAGCAGCTCGAACCCGCAGAGCACATCGATCGCACCGACGACGGGCACGGCCGCCGCGGTCACCCACCATCAGGCGTCCCGCACGCTCGCTGTGAGGGGAGCGGCGCGGATCGCCGTCAACGGCCGGGTTCAGATTGTGCGTGTGGGGACGAGTTTCCCGAGCTCCAACCCTCTCTTCCGGCTGGTCTCGGTCAGCAGCAACGGTGTCGCGAAGATCGGAATCGCCAGCGGCTCGTACTCGAGCGGCGCGCGGACGATCTCGCTCGTGACGGGCCGGACGCTGACGCTCGTCGACACGGCCGACGGCATCCGCTACCAGCTCCGCCTGATCGGCTAACCCCACGATGGCAGGCTTCGCCTATACCGCGATCAGCATCGAGGGCCTCGAGACCGTCGGCGAGGTCCACGCGCCCGATCTCGAAGCCGCCCGCGAGCAGCTCCGCATCCGCGGCCTGCTCGCGCAGACGCTCCGCGAGCTGCCTGCGAGCGGCGAAGAGGGGCTGCGCACCGCCTTCAAGAAGATCAAGCCCCGCTCGATGCAGGTCTTCTCGCGCCAGTTCGCGACGATGATCGAGGCGGGCCTGAACATCGTCGCCTCGCTCGTGATCCTCGAGCAGCAGACCGACGACGTCTATCTCGCCGAGGTCATCGGCGAGCTCCGCGCCGACGTCGAGGGAGGCCTGCTCCTCTCTCAGGCGATGGCGCGCCACCCGAAGGTGTTCAACGACCTCTACGTCTCGATGGTGCAGGCCGGCGAGGCCTCGGGAATGCTCGACAACGTCCTCGACCGCGTCGCGGACCAGATCGAGAAGGAGACGAAGCTCAAGCGCCGCGTGAAGGGCGCGATGGTGTACCCGACCGTCGTCTTCACCTTCGCTTGCCTCGTGCTCGTGGCGATGCTGATGTTCATCGTCCCGATCTTCGCGAAGATCTTCACGGAGCTCCACGGGCAGCTGCCGATGCTGACGCGGGTCGTCCTCACCGCCTCGGACGCTCTCCGCAACTACTGGTACATCATCTTCCCGCTGCTCGGGCTCGGGGTCTGGGGCGCCCTGCGCTACAAGAAGACCGACGGCGGACGCCAGAAGTGGGACCGGTTCAAGCTGCACGCCCCGGTCAAGATCGGGGACGTCGTGCTCAAGGTGACGATGGCGCGGCTGCTCCGCACGCTCGCCACGCTCGTCGCCGCGGGCGTCGACATCATCAAGGCGCTCGACATCGCCGGCTCCACGGCGGGCAATTACCTCGTCGAGAAGGCGCTCGCGGAGGCGCGGGTCAAGGTGCAGGAGGGCGTCCCGATCGCGGAGCCCCTGACGGCCGACCCGATTTTCCCGCCCATGGTCAGCCAGATGGTCCGGATCGGCGAGGAGACCGGCGAGCTCGAGCAGATGCTGTCGAAGATCGCCGACTTCTACGAGGACGAGGTCGACAGCGCGATCGCGTCGCTGACCTCGATCATCGAGCCGCTGATGATGATCGGCGTCGGCTTCATGGTCGGCATCATCATCATCGCCATGTACCTCCCGATGTTCAAGCTGATGCAGCTGATCGGGAACCAGGGCTCGAACTAGCCGCCGCCAGCGAGACCGCATAGATCGCACGGATCGCGGCGAGCTCCGCGCCGCTGGCCGACGCCGGGTCGGAGAGGCTTCCCTGGAGGAGCTTCTCCAGCGCGCGGAACGTGACCGGGAGCTTTGCGAGCGCGTACGTCGTGCGCGGGAACCGCTCGAAGGCGCGCTTCGCCCCCCAGCCGGCTCGCGTGAGCGGCGTGATCCGGCGCTCGACCGCCGCCTGGTACCCGTCGAGGTTCTCGGCGCGCCCGGCTAGCACGTCGAGGGTCGCCTCCGCGACGAGCCTCGCCGAGAGGAACGCCTCGTACATCCCGTCGCCCGAGAACGGATCGACGAGCCCGGCCGCGTCGCCGATGACCGCAGTGGTTCCTCGAGCGAGCCGGGTGCGCGGCATCCGCATAGGTAGCCGGTAGCCGCGAGTGTCGCTCGCAGCGTCCGGGTCGACTCCATACGCCTCGCACATCCGGCGCAGCTCGGCGCGCAGCTTCGGTGCCTCCTCCGCGTTTCCGCCCACACCGACGTTGATGTGGTCGCCCTTGGGGAAGATCCAGCCGTAGCCGCCGCGGATGATCGCGATCTCGAGCACCATCCCGCCCGCGTAGCGCGCCTCGTGCGGATAGTTCGCCTCGAGGGCGACGCCGTGGACGACGCGATCGGCGAGCCCGAGCTGCTTGGCCGACTGGCCGTTGCAGCCGTCGGCACCGATCACGACGCGAGCGTCGAGCTCGCGCGCGTCGGCAGTCTCGCCCTCGCGCACTTCGACACCTGCGTCGGCGGCCTTCTGGAGCAGGAAGTGGTCGAGCCGCCGCCGCTGGGTCATGTAGGCGAGCGGCCCGCGAGCCTGTCTCGTGATGCGGCGGCCGTAGCGGAGGCTGCAGTCCAGCCGGTCGGCGACGTCCTCCACGACCGGCTCGATCGAGAACGGCAGCAGCCGCGCCGCCCGGCCGGTGACGCCGCCGCCGCAGGGCTTGTCCCGCGGGAACTTCGCCTTGTCGAGGAGCAGCACGCTCTTGCCCGCCCTCGCGAGCCGGTAGGCGGCCGTCGAGCCCGCGGGCCCGCCGCCGAGGATGGCTACGTCGTAGGTCTCCACATCCGGAACGGTATTAGGTCACCACGCGCGCGTGAAATGTTCGTAAGGAGAAGATCGCCAGTCCGATCGAGCCGCCCACCAGCGCGAGCGAGAACGCCCAGGCCGGCATGTGCGGCAGCTGGGGCGTCAGCGAGGCCCGCAGCGCCTCGCTCATGTAGACCATCGGGTTCAGGAGCACGAGCAGCTTGAGCCACAGAATCGGCGTGAGCACTGCCCACGGGTAGTAGATGCAGCCGAGGAACGTGAGCGGGAGAACGACGACCGCGAACAGCAGCGTCACCTTGCGCGGGTCGAGCACCGTCCCGATGAAGAGCCCCATCGCGGCCGCGAGGAACGAGGCGAAGATCAGCGCGAACGCGAAGAGCCAGGGGTCGTAGACGTGCACGTCGGGGGCCTCTCCTTCCGCGTGGACGAGGTAGACGATCGGGAAGACGACGCCGGCGGCCAGCAGCGACTGCATCGCGCCGATGCAGATCTTCTCGAAGCCGACGACCCAGACCGGCACCGGCGCCAGCACCCGATCCTCGATCTCCCGGCTGACGCTGAACTCCTGCACCAGCGGCAGCGCGACGGCCGATATCCCCTGGAAGTTGATCGCGACCGCGATCAGCCCGGGCACGAGGACGGTGGAGAACGAAACGCCGGCGGCCGCGCCGTGGAAGCCCTGGCCGATCTTGGGAAAGACGTAGGCGAAGACGAACACGAACAGGAGCGGCTGCATGACGGTGCGCACGAGGAACTGACCGAAGTTCCGACGCAGCACACGGATGTCCCGGGCGAGCAGCGCGCCGAACGTGTGGAGGTAGGCGCTCACTCCCGGTACTCCCGGCCGGTGAGGTTGAGGAAGACGGTCTCGAGACTCGGCGGCAGGCTCGACGCGTCGCGCACGGGCAGGTCGAGCTCGACCGCGGCCTGCACCAGCTCGACGAGCACGCCCTCCGAGCGTGCCGCGCGCACACGCACGAGCGAGGTGTCCCGCTCGACCTCTACCGAGCGCACGGCGTCGAGCCGCTCGGCGCGTTCGGCGAGCGGTGCGGGATCGCCCTCCACGGTGACCGTGATGACCGTCTCCGCGCCGTACTTCCGCTTCAGCTCGGCCGGCGTGTCGACCGCGAGCGCCTTGCCGTGGTCGATGATCGCGATCCGCGCGCAGAGGACGTCGGCCTCCTCCATGTAGTGCGTCGTGAGCAGCGTCGTCTGGCCCGCGCGGTTGAGGTCCTCGAGGATCCGCCAGAGGTTGATCCGCGTCTGCGGGTCGATGCCCGAAGTGGGCTCGTCGAGAAACAGCACGAGCGGCTCATGGACGAGCGCGCGCGCCAACATCAGCCGCTGCGCGAGGCCGCCCGAGAGGTGGAAAACCATCGAGCCGGCCCGCTCGGTGAGCGAGAACTGCTCGAGCAGCTCGTCGGCGCGCGCCCGAGCGCCGGCGCGCGGGACGCCGAAGAAGCGGCCGTGGTAGTAGAGGTTCTCCCAGACCGTGAGCGAGCGATCGAGCGTGTTCGCCTGCGAGACGACTCCGATCTGGCGCTTGACGTCGGGGGCGTGGTTCATCACGTCGAGACCGGAGACGAGCGCACGGCCGCCCGTGGGCACGACGGTCGTCGTCAGCATCCCGATCGTGGTCGACTTGCCGGCGCCGTTCGGCCCGAGCAGCCCGAAGAACTCGCCCGGGCGCACCTCGAGGTCGAGCCCGTCGACGGCGACGAGGGATCCGAACGTCTTGCGCAATTGCTCGGTCCGGATCGGCGCGTCCCCCATCGCCGAGAACGTATCCGTAGCGCTCGGACTACAATGCGCCTCCCCCGGGGGTGTGCCCGAGCGGCCAAAGGGAACGGGCTGTAAACCCGTCGGCTCAGCCTACGGAGGTTCGAATCCTCCCGCCCCCACTCTTTCCTTAATGCCTACGCGTGCTGGAGCTCCCGCACGCGGAAGGCGTACACGATGTCCCGCACGCCGCGAATGAGCGCGAATGCGCATACCCAGGCGATGAGAACGACCGCGCTCCGGCCGTAGTCCCCCGCCGCCCAGAAGCCGAGGAAGAGGAGAATGATGCCGCCGATCAGCTGCAGCCACCAGACCTCGATCTCGTGCCGTGCGGCGATGGACATGATGATGTCGAAGATCCCGGCGAAGACCAGGAAGAAGCTGAAGACGGCGGCGAGCGCCACGAACGTGTTGCCCGGGTGGATGAACGCGACGACTCCCGCGACGAGGAACGCGACGGCCAGCACTCCGTTCAGCAGCTTCCACCAGCCAGGCGCGAGGAAGGTCATCACGACCTCCATGACGCCGGCGAAGATGGCGACGAAGCCGAACAGCAGCGAGACCGCGTGGACCGACGAGTAGTTGAAGCGGAGCAGGATCAGCCCCACCATCGTCCAGAGCACTCCCGTGATGATGAACAACCACCACGGCGGCAGCGTGCGCCCGACCGCCCGTTCCGCGGAGCCTTCGATTCTGGCTGCAGCAGAGGACATTGCATCGACCTCCCCAGGGTGTGTTTTGACTCCCTCTTACGCAGAATCTCACGATCCCGCCGGACGTTGCAAGGCCGCTAGCCGGCTGCCACCGAGCGTCGCTCCAGCCGGCCGGACCCGATCAGGTCGCGGTACCAGTAGAAGCTGTCCTTGGGCACCCGCTCGAGCGTCGGATAGTCGACGTAGACGAGGCCGAACCGCTTCGAGTAGCCGAGCGACCACTCGAAGTTGTCGAGCAGCGACCAGACGAAGTAGCCGCGCACGGGGACGCCGTCCGCGATCGCGCTCCCGACTGCATCGAGATAGCCGTCGAGGTACGCGATGCGCTCGACGTCGTGGATCTCACCGTCATGGGTGCGCACGTCGGCGAATGCTGCGCCGTTCTCGGTCACGTAGATCGACTCGACGCCGTACTCGCGGTGCATCCGCACGAGCGACTCGTGCAACCCGTCGGGATACACCTCCCAGCCCATGTCGGTCACCTCCCCGCCGGGGGCAGGCATGTCGATCGCGGCGCCGTTCAGGCCGGCGCGAACGACGCGGCGGGAGTAGTTGTTGACGCCGACGAAGTCGAGCGGGACGGAGATGGTCGCCAGATCGCCGTCGCGCACGGGCGGCGCGTCGGCGGCGAACCGCTCGAGCACGTCCTCGGGATACGCGCCGCGCAGGAGCGGGTCGAAGAACCAGCGGTTGCGCACGCCGTCCTCCGCCCAGGCGGCGGCGACGTCGGCGGGGTCCTCGCTCGCGGGATGGATCGGCCACGGGTCGACGACGATGCCGATCTCGGCTCCCGGCGAGGCGCGCCGGACCGCCTCGACCGCCCAACCGTGCGCGAGCAGCGCGTGGTGCGACGCGGCGAGCGCGTCGCGCACGCTGGTCCGCCCGGGCGCGTGCGCGCCGAGC
This sequence comes from Gaiellaceae bacterium, assembly GCA_035262765.1. Classification (GTDB taxonomy): domain Bacteria; phylum Actinomycetota; class Thermoleophilia; order Gaiellales; family Gaiellaceae; genus Palsa-739. The sequence continues at coordinate 18,354 of DATFSG010000214.1, forward strand.
CCGTAGCCGAGCCAGGACGTGCAGAACGGCTCGTTGTGCGTGATCCAGTCCTTCACGCGGTCGCCGAGCCGCGCCGCCACCACGGCCGCATAGCCGGCGAACGCCTCGGCGGTCGCTCGTTCCGGCCAGCCGCCGGCGTCCTCGAGCACCTGGGGCAGATCCCAGTGGAAGAGGTTCACGAACGGCCGGATGCCCGCTTCCAGAAGCGCGTCGACGAGGCGGTCGTAGAAGTCCAGGCCGGCCTGATTCGCAGGCCCGGTCGCGGCCGGAACGATGCGCGGCCAGGCGATCGAGAAGCGAAAGGCGTCGATCCCCAGCTCGCCCATGAGCGCGATGTCCTCGGGATAGCGGTGGTAGAAGTCGCACGCGATCTCGCCGGTCGCGCCGGCGCGAACCTTGCCGGGGGTGGCGCAGAACCGGTCCCAGATGCTCTCGCCGCGCCCGCCCTCGTGCACCGCTCCTTCGGTCTGGTAGGCGGACGCCGCCGCCCCCCAGACGAAGTCGGACGAGAAGTCGTGGTTCATTGGTTTGGCTCCTTTCACAGCGCCGCCAGGTGGCCGCTTTCGATCTCGACGAGGGCCGGCACGTCGGCCGGCTCGGGCAGGGCACGCGCCTGGGCGCCGCCGTTCCACTTCGCGTGCAGCCGCGGCACGCTCGCGAGAAGCATCTGCGTGTAGGGGTGCTGCGGGTTGCCGAAGACCTTCTCCGTCTCCCCCATCTCGACGATCGACCCGTGCCGCAGGATCACGGTCGTGTCGCTGATGTAGTTGCCGAGCGAGAGGTCGTGGGTGATGAAGAGGACGCCGAGGCCTCGCTCCTTCAGATCGGCGAGCAGGTTGAGCACGTCGATCCGGGTCGAGGCGTCGAGCATGCTGATGATCTCGTCCGCGACGAGGTAGCGGATGTCGAGCAGCAGCGCGCGCGCGATGAGCAGCCGCTGCAGCTGGCCGCCGCTCAGCTGGTGCGGGTACTTGTGGAGGACGTCCTCCGGGTTGAGCGACACCGACTCGAGGGCGTCCTCGAGCCGTGCCCGCCACTCGTCTCCGCTCACCTCGGGGAAGAACTCGGCGTGCACCATCTTGAAGATCCGGTCGGCCTTGAAAATCGGGTTGTACGAGCTGAAAGGGTCCTGGAAGACGCCCTGCACGTTCCGGTAGTAGTCCTTCAAGGCGCCGCGCTTGAGGCCGGCGATGTCGTCCCCGCCGTACTTGATCGAGCCGGCCGTCGGCTGGAGCAGGCGGAGGATCATCCGGCCGATCGTCGACTTGCCGCTGCCGCTCTCGCCGATCAGCGAGAACACCTCTCCCTCGCGCAGCTCGAAGCTCACGTCGCGGACTGCGGTCAACCTGCCGCGGCCGAAGGAGCCGACCCGGTACGTCTTCGAGACGTTGTCGAGGCGCAGCATCAGCGGGCCTCCACCGGAACGGGCTCGGCGACGACCGGAGCCGGCGTCGCCTCCCAGCACGCGATCCCTCTCCCGCCCTGCTCGACCCAGGGCGGCTCTTCGGCACAGCGCGCGGTCGCGAGGGGGCAGCGATCGCGGAAGCGGCAGCCGGTGGGCGGATCGAGCAGATGCGGCGGCCGGCCGGGGATCCCGGTCAGCTGCCGGTCCTCGTAGCGCACCCCGACCTCGGGCAGAGAGGAGACGAGCAGACGCGTGTACGGGTGGCGGGGATTCGAGACGATCTCCTCCGCCGACGCCTTCTCGGCGAGCTTGCCGGCGTACATGACGAGGATCGTGTCCGCGACCTGGTACAGGACGCCGATGTCGTGGGTGACGAAGATCATGCTCTTGACGAGGCCGCGGTCCCTGAACTCGACGAGCGTCTCGGCGACCGCCCGCTGCGTCGAGACGTCGAGCGCCGAGGTGATCTCGTCCGCGATCAGCAGCGAGGGATCGAGCAGCGTCGAGATCACCATCACGACGCGCTGCTTCATCCCGCCGGAGAGCTCGATCGGATAGAGGTCGAGCACGCCAGGGTCGAGGCCGACCATCTCGAGCCGCCGCTCGAGCTCCTGGTGCGCGGCTTTCGCGTCGACGCCCCTGGCGCGGAGCAGCTCGTGGATCATCCGGCCGATCTTGCGGATGGGGTTGAGCGCGCTCATGGCGTACTGCGGCACGATCGAGACGTCGCGGAAGCGGAACTTGTTCATTGCGGCGTCGTCCCAGATCGGCAGCTCCTTGCCGTCGAGCACGACCTTCCCGCCGACGTGGCGCATGCGGCCGTCGAGCCGGATGAGGCTCTTCGCCAGGGTCGACTTGCCACAGCCGGACTCGCCGGCGAGCCCCATGATCTCGCCGTCCGCGACGTCGAAGGTGACGCCGTCGAGGGCCTTCACATCGCCGGCGAGCGTGCGGTAGTAGACGCGCAGGTCTTCGACGTGGAGAGCCATCACATGTCTCGCAGCTTCGGGTTGAAGACCTCGTCGAGCCCGACGTTCATCACGTAGAGCGAGCCGACGAGGGCGGTGATCGCGAGGCCCGGCGGCAGGAACCACCACCAGAGATGCAGCTGCAGGGCGGCGTTCTGCACCGACAGCTGCATCATCTGGCCGAGGGAGATCGTGTTCGAGGGCCCGAGCCCGATGAAGTCGAGCGTCGCAGCGATCAGGATCGCGCCTCCGAAGAGGAGGATGAACATCATGAACAGGTAGGAGCTCATGTTCGGCGCGATCTCTTTGAAGATGATCTTCCGGCTGCTGCGTCCGCTGAGGCGCGCCATGTCGACGAAGTCGCGCGAGACGAGCGAGAACGTCTGGGCGCGGAGCGCACGGGCCGCCCAGGGCCACGAGGTGATCCCGATGAAGACGGCCTCCATCAGGACCCCGCGCACCTGGAGATAGGCCGCGATGACGAGCAGAAGCGCGAACGTCGGGATCACGAGCACGACGTTCGTGAGCATGTTCAGGATCTCGTCGACCCAGCCCGCGCGGTAGCCGGCCGTGAAGCCGACGACCATGCCGATGAGCGCCGCGATGCCGCCGCCGAGCGCGCCGACGATGAACGCGAGCCGCAGGCCGGTCACGAACTGCGCGAACACGTCCTGGCCCTGGAGCGTGGTGCCCATCCAGTAGCCGCCCTTCGTCGTCGGGGCGATCGAGAGCTTGCCTCCGTAGTCCAGCGGCGCGTGCTGCGCGATGAACGGGCCGATGATCGCGAGCAGGAGCAGCCCCGAGACCATCGAGAGGCCGAAGACGAGCTTCTTGTTCCGCAGCGCGAAGTGGAGGGATTCGCGGAAGCCCGACATCGGCTGCGCGACCGGCAGCACCTCGACCTGCGACGGATCGGCGGGACTGGCGAGCGGGGCGGTCGGCACGGAGCTCACGCGCGGCCTCCCTCCATCCCGATCCTCGTCCGCGGGTCGACGACCAGATAGACGATGTCGACGACGAAGTTGGCGAGGAGAACGCCGATGATGATGAACAGGAAGATGCCCTGGATCACGAAGTAGTCCTCGTTCGTGATTGCGCGGTAGATCTGATAGCCGAGCCCCGGGTACGAGAAGACGATCTCGGTCACGAGGGCGCCGCCGAGGATCGCTCCGAGCGCCAGCGCCAGCCCGGTGACCTGCGGCAACACGGCGTTCCGGAAGGCGTACTTGCGAATCAGGCGATGCGGCGCGCCAAGCGCGCCGAGATAGTGCGCGTAGTCGGACTCGAGCTCGTAGATGATCATGTTCCGCATCCCGATCGCCCAGCCGCCGAAGGCCACGAGGAAGAGCGACAGGAACGGCAGGAACCAGTGGTAGGCGAGGTTCGAGATGAACGGCCAATCGAATCCGCGGACGGCGGTCGGGTCGTACGCGAAGCCGACCGGGAAGACGTGCCAGGTGACGGCGAGCACCCAGATGAGCAGGATCCCGAGCCACATGTAGGGGGTCGCGGTCAGCGCGTAGCCCAGCGGGAGCACGGTGTTGTCGAGCCCCATGTGGCGGGCGGCGAGCGCGCCGAACTTGTTCCCTGCGTACCAGCTGAGCGCGATCGCCGGGATGAGCAAGGCGAGTGTGTACGGAATCGCGTGGGTGATGATCGACATCACCGGCGTCGGGAACTGCAGGATGCTGGTCCCGAGATCGCCGTGGAAGAGCGAGACCCAGAAGTACCAGTACTGCTTCCAGAGCGGCAGGTCCAGGTTGAACGCCCGCATGTAGTGCGTGTAGACCTGGTGCGCGACCTTGGGATCCTGGATCTGGATCCGGCCCATCAGCGTGTTCACGGGGTTGCCCGGCATCAGGTGCGGGATCGCCCAGTCGACGGTCACCGCGACCACGAAGGTCAGGGCGTAGATGACCATCTTTCTCAGGAAGTAACGGGTCACTCGGCTCCTCCGGCGGTCGGCCGCCGCCCCACCATGGGACGGCGGCCGGCCGAGACGGTTACTTCTGCTTCAGGTGTGTGATGACGTCGATCCCCGTCATCTGCAGATAGCCACGCCACATCGCCGGGACATAGCGGCGAGAGCTCTTGGCAGACGGCCAGTTCGTCCAGTACTTGGAGGTGAACTGGGCCCATACGCCGTTGTACCAGAGCGGAATCAACGGCAGCTTCTGCATCAGGATGGTCTGCAGCTTGTCGTTGAGCGCCCGGATCTGCTTCGTGTTGTTCGGCGCGGTGTGGTCGAGCTTCTGCACGAGCTTCCACGCCGTCGCGTTGCTATAGCGCTCGAAGTTCGCGAACGTCTGGCCCGTCCCGCTCTTGATGACCGGGAGGTGATAGATGCCGTTCCAGTACGTCCACGGGTTGTCGCTGAGCTGGTAATTGTTGTCGATCACCAGGTCGAAGTTCCCGGTGTTCCGGTCCGACGCCCAGGTGTTGTAGTCCTTCACCTTGACCGTGATCTTGATGCCGGCCTGCGCCGCCGAGTTCACGATCATGTTGCGGGCGGTCTCCCAGTCCGACCAGCCCTGCGGCACCGACAGGTCGAGATTGATCGCCTGCCCGCCCTTGGTCTGGAACCAGCCGCCCGAGAGCTTGTACCCGTGCTTCTGGAGCAGCTTCTTGGCCGCGCTCGGCCCGTACTTGAAGCCGTACTTCTTGACCGCGGCCTTGTCGATGTACTTGTTCCAGGTCGGCAAGAGGCCCGTCGGGCTCGCCGGCCGCACGAGATGTGCGTAGTCCTGGCTCACGACCTGGCCGGTGTTCATCGACATCGCCAGCGCCCGGCGGAAGACCGGATCGTTGAGCGGCGCGCGCGTCGTGTTCGGCTCGAGCCAGGCAGTGTTCGCCGACAGCATGTACGGCTTCGACGGGTAGTACGTCGAGACCTTGTGCTGTGCGACGAGCTGGTTGACGCCGGGGAGGTAGTTGTTGTTCAGGTCCTCCACGCCGGCCAGCACCGCGTCCAGGCTGTTCGTGTTGCTCGTGTTGACGAGGTCGATGATGTACTTCGGCTTCGGCGACGGCGAGACGTGCGCCTTGGCGGCCCACCAGCCGTTGTTCTTCTGGTAGACGACGCGCGTCGTCGGATCGAATCCGCCGGCCGCAACCGTGTACGGGCCGGTTCCGATCGGCACGTTCGGGCTGTACGTCGTCAGCTGGGCGGCGCTCTTGATCGCACTCGCCTGCACCGGGCTGATCATCGGCAGGTTCCACATCAGGTTCTGCCACTGGATGTAGTTCGGCGTCCCCTTGAAGGTGATGAGAACCGTGTTGCCGTTGACCTTGATCTGCTTCACGTTCACCCACAGGTTGTTCCAGAAGGCGGTCTTGAAGCGTCCCAAGTTGATGTTGAAGGCGACGTCCTTGCCCGTGAACGCTTTGCCGTTCGTCCACTTGACGCCCGAACGGACGACGATCTTGTACTTCTTGCCCGACCAACCGGCCGACTTCGCGAGCCAGTCGATGTACTTGCCCTTGATCGGGTCGAAGCGGAGCAGCGTCTCGTTGACGAGCCCGACCATGCCGGCGGCGTAGTTGCCGGTGTACGGGTTCATCCCCGCGATGTTCCCCCACTGTGTGCCACTCGTAATCAGCGTCTGCGAGCGCGGGTAGTTCGCGTAGGGCGCCTTACCGCCACCCGAGGCTGCAGTGCTGAAGACGGCCGCGGCCACCGCAACCAGCGCGACGCCGAGAACCGTCCCCCTCCAGATGCGTTTCATTGCGACACTCCTCCCTTACTGAGAAACGAGACCCCGGACACCTCGGCATCACGCCGCTGCACCACTCCTTTCGTACGCCGGCGGCCGGATTGCCGGCCCTGACACGGCGGCGCCGGAGGGTCGAGGCGCCACGACAACGCGCTTTCGGCCCCGGCCGCCGACGATTGTGTTCGCCCGTTGAACGGGCAATCCTGTGACATTTCCGTCATCGGTTCCGGAACTTTTACACGACCGCAACGCATCTTGCAACCGTAGTTTCCCCTGATGGTGCATATCCGCTATGGTGCGTACGATGACTGAGGTGAGCAAAAGTTTCCGGGAACGTTCCACGATTCACGACATTGCTGCAGAAGCGAACGTCTCGGTGGCGACGGTTTCCCGGGTCCTCAACGGGCGCGATCACGTCGCGCCGGAGACGCGCGAGCGCATCTCGCGGATCGTCCGCGAGCGGGGCTATTCGGTCAACCGCGGCGCGCGCAGCCTCCAGGACGGACGCACCGGGCTCATCGGGCTGCTCGTTCCGCTCGTGCACCCGAACTACTTCTCGACGATCGTCGCCGGTGTAACCGAGGCGCTGAACGACCATGACCTGCGCGCAATCCTCTCACCCACAGAGCACAAGCACGATCGCGAGGTGACCCTGCTCGACCGGCTGATGCACGGGATGGCAGACGGCGCGCTCGTCGTCCTCCCTGAAGAGTCGAACGCAGAGCTCGAGCGGCTGCTCGACAGCGACTACAACTTCGTCGTCATCGACCCGCGCCTTCCGCTCGACGCTCGCATCCCGGCCGTCTCGGCCGCCAACACCTCGGGCGCGGATCAGGTGACGAGGCACCTGCTCGAGCTCGGCCATCGCCGCATCGCTGCGATTACCGGCCCGCGCGACTGGCAGGCGACCGAGGAGCGGCGCCGCGGCTACCACGCCGCACTCGCCTCCGCCGGGATCCTCCCGGACCCGGCGCTCGAGATCGAAGCCGACTTCGAGATTCCCGGCGCCGATCGCGCGGCCCAGGTCCTGCTGAACCGGCCCGATCCGCCGACGGCGATCTTCGCCTTCAACGACAACCTCGCCATCGGCACGATCCAGGCCGCGCGCGCGTACGGCCTGCGCGTGCCCGAGGATCTCTCCGTCGTCGGATTCGACGACAGCGAGCACGCGTCGTTGATCACGCCCGCCCTGACGACGGTGCGGCAGCCGCTCGCCGAGATGGGACGCACGGCGGTCAACCTCCTCCGCCGTTTGATCGACGGTCAGCGCGTCGAGACGCTGCACGTCGAGCTCGGAACGCGCCTTGTCGTGCGCGATTCGACTGCGCCTCCTCGGAGCTGAGTCGCCTCAGCCGAGGATGTTTACGGCTCTCGCCACGACCATCACGGCGAGGGCGAGGCTGATCGCCGACTGGACGAGCATCAGCATCTTCGCCCAGCGGCTGAGCGGCATCGTGTCGGTCGGGCTGAAGGCCGCCGCGTTCGTGAACGAGACGTAGAGGTAGTCGAGGAACTCCGGCTTCCAACCCGCTCCGCTGAGCGCCTGCTCCGTGTGCTGTGGGAAGAGGAAGTCGCGCTGACCGGGCGCACACGTCGGCCGGTTGGCGGGACCGCCGCCGTCGAGCTGCCAGAACCAGAGTCCGAAGAGAAGAACGTTCACGACCCACATGTGGACGGCCGCGCGCAGCAGCTGCGCGGCAGCGGTCGGGTCGCCGTGCGCAAGCTTCCCGTTCACGAGCAGGTGGACGAGCAGGATGATCGAGACCCCGTTCGCCAGGCTGACGAACCCGATCGAGACGAGTGCGAGGCGGCGGCGTGTGAGGTGGAGCGTCCGCTCGCCCCAGCCGAAAGCGTGAACAAGCCGGCCGCGTGGGCGGATCACGACGAACGTCACGAGGACGAAGACCGTGAGCGCCGGAACGACCCAACGAACCACGCTGAACGTGCCTGCGCCCGAGCCGACTATGAAGCGCGATGGCATGTCGGCATAGAGCACCGCGGCCGCGACCAACGCGCCGGCCGGGAGCAGCGGCGACTCCCCGAGGTCATCGGCGGGCGCGAGCAAGCGGCCCTCGTCCACGCTTTGAGGCTACGCAGCGCGTCGGCGGACGCCTTCCCGGAGCAGGGCTACAATCCGCGTTCCAGCCCTCTTAGCTCAGTTGGTAGAGCACCTCCATGGTAAGGAGGGGGTCGACGGTTCGAGTCCGTCAGAGGGCTCTAAAATCCCTGCAAATCGCTTTTTCGTGTTGTCTGTGTTGAATCGCAGGTAAGGAGGGGGCCAACGTAAGGACACTGGCCCGGGCGAGCGTTCAAGCCGTCGCAGCCTACGGAGGAACGGCGGCGCTATCGCAGGTGCGCGAGGATTGTGCGTGCGCAGTCCTCGCTCGACGCCGTGGTTGTGTCGACGGTCACGTCGTAGTGGACGCCTTGGTGGACCTTTACGGCCTGTGAAGAGGCCATACCGGCGACACGTCCAGGCCGCCCGACCTCGCGCGCAGCCGCCACAACCGGATCGCAGTGGACACCGACCCACAGCAGAGCGAGCCCTTCGAACGCGTCGGCAATCTGCCGCTGGGCTGTGCCGCCGCGGAGCAGGACTTCGTCGACGATGAGACCGAGTCCTGTGCGCGCGATCGCTGACAGCCCCGCGTACCACGCCGACTCAACCTGTCTCCACGCAGCCTCAACAATCACTTCGCCGTTGCCGCCCACACGAAGGAGCGGGGTACGACCGGAAAGCGGTGGCGAGCCGCCGACAAGCGACGGTGACAGTGCGCTTATGAGGTCGTCGACGCCGAGCGTGGCCCACGGCATAACGAGAAGTTCTTGAAGGCTTCGGGCGATCGACGACTTGCCCGAACTCGACCCGCCGTTGAGGACGATCACCTCCGTCCGCACCATCCAACCCTATCGATCCCGGCTAACCAGACGCAGGGATTGGCGGCGAGGTGCGGCCGTCAGATTCCGGTGTGTCAGCCGACTGGCTCGTTTGATGCGTCGCCGGCGGCAGCGTCGAAGTGTTCGCGCAGCGCGGCGAGTCGGGGCGGCCCGGTGACGGCGTTGAGTAACGCGTGGGCGCGTCGTCGGTTCCCGCGAATTGAGAGCTCGCCGGCTTGTTCGATTTCTGCGGCGCGCGCGCCAAAGATGAGCGCCCTCATTCCGGGGCGAGTCAGCTCGATCGTCGTTTCGGGCTCATCGTCTGGGGCGGCGTTGATCTGCCCCGCGTCGACCGTGACCCGGACGGTTTCGTCGTCGATGTGAACCTCGTACGCCCCGTTTGCCTGGCGCGGGTATGGCGCGCCGCCCAGGAGGAGCGAGGTGAGGGGTACGCGCGTCGGGATCTCGGACGGGTCGGCGGGGAGCTCGAGCCGGTCGGCTCCCCAGCGGCCGAGCTCTCTGAGTACCGGGCCGAGCGCCTGACCGGACTCGGTCAGTTCATACCGCTGGGCGCGCCCTTCCCCGACTTGTCTCACGATCCCCTGCTCCTGGAGCTTCCGCAAACGCGTGGCGAGGATGTCTGTCGGGATGCCGCCGAGGCCCTTCTGCAGCTCGGAGTAGCGGCGCGGTCCGAGGATCAGGTCGCGGACGATCAGCAGCGCCCAGCGTTCGCCCACGACGTTGAGGGCCGCCCCCACGGGACAGAAGGTCTGGTAGCCGACCGGAGAAGCCACGTCCTCCACTGTACCTGACTTGACTTGGATAGTCCAAGTGTGCTAATACGCTTGGATAATCCAAGTGTAGGGGGAAACATGTTCGGGGGATTTGCCTCATTCGTGTATCGGAACAGGCGCCGGGTGCTGCTGGTAGCTCTGCTCGGCATCGTCGCGGCCGGCGTATTCGGGCTCGGGGTCGCGAAGCGGCTGAGCCCGTATGGCGACACCGACCCGTCGACCCAGTCGGTCCAGGCAACGAACCGCTACCAGGCCGCGACCGGACGCCAGATCGACCCCGGCGTCGTCGCGCTGGTGAAGACGGATGGCGTCAACGGCGCGGCCGCCGAACGACGGGTCCGCAGGGTCGAGGCGCAGCTCCGCGCGAGTCGCGACGTCGCGGCCGTCTCGAGCTACTACAACACCCACGATCCGGAGATGGTCTCCCGCGACGGGCGCTCGACCTACGTCGTCGCTTACTTCCGGCCGAAGTCGGATCTGAGAATCCAGGACGACGCCAAGCGCCTGGAGAGCGCGTTTGCCGGCCGGCGTGACGTCGAGCTCGGTGGCGGAGCGATCGCGAACGAGCAGGTCAACACGCAGGTCGGCAACGACCTGGCGCGGGCGGAGCTGTTCGCGTTCCCGATCATCTTCCTGCTCTCGCTGCTCTTCTTCCGCTCGCTCGTCGCCTCGCTGCTGCCACCCTTCCTCGGCGTCCTGGCGATCCTCCTCACCTTCTTCGCGCTGCGGATCGTCTCGAGCTTCACGGACCTGTCCGTGTTCGCGCAGAGCATCGTCACCGGCCTCGGGCTGGGACTGGCGATCGACTACAGCCTGTTCACGGTCTCCCGCTACCGCGAGGAAGCTGCTCGCAGCGGCTTCGGTGTCGACGCGCTTCGCCGCACGCTCGCAACGTCAGGTCGGACGATCCTCTTCAGCGCGCTCACGGTCGCCGCCGCGCTCGCGTCGCTGACGATCTTCCCCCAAAACTTCCTCTTCTCGATGGGCCTGGCCGGTGCCGTCGTGGCGCTCGTCGCCGCCGCGCTCGCGCTCGTGGTGTTGCCGGCGCTTCTGGCGCTGCTCGGGCCGCGGGTGAACGCCCTCGCGCCGAAGTGGCTCCAGCGCGCCGCCGAGCGGGACGCGCGACCTGCAGAGGCGGGCTTCTGGTATCGGCTCTCGCGGTTCGTGATCGCACGGCCAGGAAGGATCGCGCTCGCGACCGCAGTCGGACTGATCGTCCTCGGCGTGCCGTTCGCGTCGATCAAGTTCATGCCCGCCAGCGCCAGCGAGCTGCCCGCAAGCGCGAGCGCGTATCGCGTCGACGAGGCGCTTCGCACCGAGTTCCCGCCCGGCCGCACCTCGCCGCTCGAAGTCGTGGTGGGCGCCCCGGCCGGCTCGCACCAGGTGCCCGCCCTCGCCGCGCGTATCCGCTCACTCCCCAACGTGTCCGCGGTCGCCCCCGCCCAGCCCGCCGGGCGCCGGCTCGCACTGATCGACGTCGCGCCGTCGACTCCAATCTACAGCCCGGCCAGCCGCCAGCTCGTGCATGACGTGCGCTCTCTGCGGACGCCGTTCTACCTGGGCGTCGCCGGCGACACGGCCGGATACGTCGACCTCGAGCACAGCCTCAGCACCCACCTCCCCATCGTGCTCGCGCTCGTCGTTGCCTCGACGATCCTCGTCCTCTTCCTCATGACCGGCTCGCTCGTGCTTGGAGTGAAGGCCGTACTTATGAACGCGCTCAACCTGAGCGCCGTGTTCGGAATCCTCGTCCTGATCTTCCAGCACGGCAACCTGCAAGGCCTGCTCTCCTACCGCAGCACGGGCTCGCTCGACGCGACCCAGCCGATCCTGCTCTTCGCGGTCGCCTTCGGGCTCGCCACCGACTACGCCGTCTTCCTGATCTCACGGATCAAAGAAGCCCACGACAGCGGCGTCCCCAACAACCGGGCCGTCGCGATCGGACTCGAGCGCACCGGGCGGATCGTGACCGCGGCCGCGCTCCTGTTCTCGGTCGCGATCGGCGCTTTCGTGACCTCGAACCTGGTCTTCATCAAGGAACTCGGCCTCGGCATCGCGCTCGCAGTCCTGATCGACGCATTCGTAATCCGCGGCCTGCTCGTGCCCTCGCTCATGGCACTGGTCGGCAGGTGGAACTGGTGGGCACCCGGACCGCTTAAGCGGCTCTACGAGCGCTCGTCGGCCACCGCACCCGAGCCCGCCCTCGGGACGACGAAATGAGTGTCGTCGCCGGACCTGAGCGCGTCGTGGCGTGGCCGAGGGACGAGAAGCTCGCGGAATGCGCGGTCGAGAACGTGATCGTCGTCGAGGGGCTCCGCATGCGCTACGGAGCGACGGAAGCGGTCGCCGGCATCGACCTTCGCATCGCGCGCGGCGAGATCTTCGCCTTCCTCGGTCCGAACGGAGCGGGCAAGACGACGACGGTCGAGATCCTCGAGGGCTTTCGCGAGCGAACCGACGGAACGGTCTCCGTGCTCGGCGTCGATCCAAACGACGGTGGCCGCGAATGGCGGAACCGAATCGGTGCGGTCCTACAGGAATCAAGCGCCGAGCCGGGCCTCACCGTCCGTCAATGCCTCCAGCTCTACGCCGGCTACTACGACAATCCGCGCTCGATCGACGAGACACTCGCGCTCGTCGGCCTCGCCGCGAAGGCCGATGCGCGCGGCGAGCACCTCTCAGGCGGACAGCGCCGTCGCCTCGAGGTTGCCCTCGCGCTCATCGGAGACCCGGAGCTGCTCTTCCTCGACGAGCCGACAACCGGCTTCGACCCCTCCGCGCGCCGCACGGCCTGGAGCGTGATCGAAGGGTTGCGCGACCTCGGCAAGACCGTCTTCCTGACAACCCACTACATGGACGAAGCCGAGAGCCTCGCCGACCGGATCGCGGTCATCACCCAAGGCAAGATCGTCGCCGAGGGAACCCCAGTCGCACTCGGCGGACGCGAGGCAATGCCGACGTCCGTGTCTTTCCGGCTCCCCGACGGAGTCGAATATCCGCACGGTCGCAGAGAGAACGATCGCGTCGTGCTCGAAAGCAGGCAGCCGCTCAGCGACGTCGCCGGGCTCGCCGCTTGGGCTGACGCCCACCGGGTCGAGATCGAGGATCTCGAGGTGAGCAAACCATCGCTCGAAGACGTCTACCTCGAACTGACGAGGACCGACTGATGCGGCTCGTCTTCCACCAGTGGCGCTACGACCTGGTCGGGTTCTGGCGCAACCCGCAAGCGCGCTTCTTCACCCTGGCGCTGCCGATCATCTTCCTGGTCATCTTCGTCAGCGTCTTCGGCAACAGCACGCTCAAGAATGGCGTCAAGGCCTCGACCTACTACGTGCCCGGCATCGCCGCGCTCGCCATCATCGCCAGCTCGTTCTTCAACCTCGTCATCGCGATCACCACGCAACGGGAGACCGGCATCCTCAAGCGACGACGCGCAACTCCACTACCGGCCTGGGTGCTGATCGCCGGCCGCACACTCACCGCCGTCGTCATCTCGCTCGCCGTCATGAGCATCCTGCTCCTCATCGGACGCTTCGCCTACGGCGTCGAACTGCCTGCCCACACGATCCCCGCGGTCGTACTCACCGCCGTCGTAGGCTCGATCGCCTTCTGCTGTCTCGGCTACGCCCTCTCGACAACGATCCGCTCCGAAGACGCGGCACAGCCGATGGTGCAGGCGATCATGCTCCCGCTCTACTTCATCTCCGGCGTCTTCATCCCCAACATCAACCTGCCCACCTGGCTCCGCGAAGTCGCGAAATTCTTCCCCGTCCAGCACCTCGCAGCGGCCCTACACCAAGCCTTCGACCCCACCGCCACCGGCAACGGGATCGTCTCGAGCGACCTCGCCGTCCTCGCCCTCTGGGGCGCCGCCGGACTCGCCATCGCGCTACTCCGCTTCACCTGGACCCCCGCCGCAGCAAGGACCTGAGAGGAGGTGAAACCATGGCCACCACCACC
>DATFSG010000215.1:0-6189 GCA_035262765.1 Gaiellaceae bacterium
CTTGACGGAAGACGTGCTGCAGCACCCCAAGCATCCGTACACCCAGCTGCTCGTGTCCGCCGTTCCCGATCCTCGCGCCGAGCTGCGCCTCGCGGACGCGCGCGACGTGGGCGAGCCGCCGAAGGTTGTGAACCCGAAGCCTGGCTGCCGCTTCCGGCAGCGGTGTCCTCTCGCGATCGCGAGGTGCGAGACCGAGACGCCGCAGCTACGGGAGCTCGGGGACGGCCGCCGCGTCGCCTGCCACGTCGCCGACTGACTCGGTCGCACGGTCGAGCTCTGCCCGCGCCCGCTCGTAGGCGTCCGGACCGGCCGCGAGCCGGTCGAGTCCGAGCAGCACCGCGCCGACGATCGGGCGCGACCGTGCCACCACGGCCGACAGCCGAGGACCGATCTCGCGCAGCCCGGCTTCGATTCCTGCGAGGAGACGCCGGTTCCCGCTCTGGAGCACGCTGCCGCCGAGCACCACCTCGACCTCCTCGTCGACAAGATCGAGCCGGTTGGCGGCTGCGCGGACGAACGCGACCACCTCGGCCGCCTGCCGGTCGACGATCTCGCCCGCCACCGCATCTGTGTCCGCGACAGCGAACACGAGCGGGGAAAGCTCGCCCAGCCGGCTCCACGGGACGCTCCCTGCCTCGATGGCGCGCCCGAGTGCGACCGGCGAGCCGAGCTCGAAGTAGGCGGGAACGAGCTGCTCCAGCTCCGTCTTGGGGCTCCGACCGTCCGCGCTGCGTGCCGCGGCGGACACGGCGGCGAGACCGACCGCCCCGGCCCCGTCCATGGCGTCGCCGCTGATCGCACCAAGGGCCGGGAAGCGCACCTGGCGGCCGTCGGGCCGGACGCCCACGCAATTCATCCCCGTGCCGCAGGTGACCGCGATACCCCAACCGCGCTCCGTCCCGGCCCGGAGAACGGCGTACGTGTCATTCCCCACGACGTACCCGCTCGCCCACGCGCGTCGCTCCGCCTCCGCCCGATAGGCATCTTCCTCGTCGGGAAAGTCGAGACCCGCGATCAGGAGGACGGCGAGATCCGCCGGCGTCCCGACCTCGGCGGCCAAGGGGGCCAGCACATCCACGCTCGCCTCGACGCCGATGTAGTCCGGCTGGCTGAGCGGACCTCGGGCGAAGCCAAGCAGTGCCCCGTCCTCGCGGACGAGTGCCGCGTCGGTCTTGGAGCCGCCGCCGTCGACGGCGAAGATGGTCTTCAGTGGACAGCCTCGGCGACGAGCCGATCGAGCAGGCCGTCCACCAGCTCGACCTGGCCGATCAGCGGATGTGCAAGCAGTGCCTTCCGCGCGTCCACCGGATCACGGCTGAGCGTTGCGCGGACCGTCAGCCGCTCGTAGGCGGCGACATGCTGGACGAGTCCAAGCAGCTCGGCAGCGAGCGGCAGCTGCGACAGCGGCTCCGGCCCCTCGCGGCCGACACGCGCCGGCACCTCGATGACATCGTCGGCGGCCAGCCCCTCGAGCGTCCCGCCGTTCCGGACGTCGACCTCGTGCACCGCGCCGTCGCCGCTGACGAGCGAGGAAATCAGTCCCAGTGCGGCCTCGCTGTAATACGCGCCCCCGCGCTGCATCAGGAGGTCGGGCCGCTCGTCGACCGTGGGGTCGCGGTAGAGGTCGAGGAGGTTCCGCTCGATCTCCTGCACGACCGCGGCGCGCGGCTCGCTCTCCAGCTGCTCGCGCAGGACGGCGTCGTGCGCGTAGAAGTAGCGCAGGTAGTAGGACGGAACGGCGCCGAGCTCATCAAGTAGCTGCCGGGGCAGCTCGATGTCCTCCGCGATCTCGTCTCCGTGCTCTGCGAGCAGCCGGGGCAGCACGTCCTCGCCGTCGAGCAGCACGCCTCGCACCCACGTGAGGTGGTTGAGCCCAACCTGGTCGACGACGACGCGCCCCGGCTCCACTCCGAGCCAGTCGGCGAAGCGACGCTGGAAGCCGATCGCGACGTTGCAAAGCCCGACAGCGCGATGACCGCCGTCGACGAGGGCGCGCGTGACGATGCCGACCGGGTTCGTGAAGTCGACGATCCAGGCGTCCGGCGCCGCGAGCGCGCGCACCCGCTCGGCGATGTCGAGCACGACCGGAACGGTGCGCATCGCCTTCGCGAACCCGCCAGCGCCGGTCGTCTCCTGCCCGATGCAGCCGCAGGCGAGCGGTGTGGTCTCGTCGCGCAGCCTTGCGTCCTGGCCGCCGACTCGAATCTGGATCAGGACGTAGTCGGCGTCCGCGACCGCAGCGTCGAGCTCGCCCGTGACTGCGAGCCGACCTCCGAAGCCCTGCCGCTCAAGCATCCGCCGCGCCATGCCTCCGACGACCTCGCGCCGCTCTGCATCGATGTCCTGCAGCACGAATTCGTCGACGTCGAGGCGCATGAGTCCGGACACGAGCTCCGGTGTGTAGGTCGATCCGCCGCCGACAACCGCGATCTTCATTCTGGTTAATCTTACTTACGAGATGACGGAAACCAAGGCCGTCCCGAGGCTCTTGCGGGAACTGAACGAGCGGACCGTGCTCGACACGGTTCGGGCCGGCGCGCCTATCTCGCGCGCCGAGGTCGCGCGCAGGACGGGAATCTCGCGTCCGACCGTGTCGCTTGTGCTCCGCTCGCTGCTCGACGATGGACTCGTCCGCGAGAGTGCGAACGGACCGGCCGGCCCGCATTACGGCGCCGTCTACTACGAGGCCGACCCGGAGGCGGCCGTCGTCCTCGGGGTCGATTTCGGTGCTGGGGCGGTGCGCACGGCGCTGTGCGATCTCGCCGGCCAGATTCGCGCACGCGAGGAGATCCGCAGTCGCGGCTCCGTCGAGGAGCAGATCGCCGCGCTGGCCGGCTCCGTCCGCTCACTGCTCCGCAACGCCAAGCTTCCCTGGGACCTGGTGGCGAACGCCGTGGTGGCGCTGCCGGCCGTCGTCTCCCCTACCGACTGGCGGGTCTCCGCACCGGACCTGCCGGGGCTGGGGGCGGCCGACCTGCGCGAGCAGTTTGAGCACGCCCTCCGCGTGCCCGTCACGCTCGAGAACGACGTCAACCTCGCCGCGGTGGCCGAACAACGGCGCGGGGTCGCTCAGGACGAGGCGGATTTCGCCTTCCTGCTGGTCGGAGACGGGCTCGGCGCGGCAGTGGTGCTCGACCAGGAGCTCCATCGCGGCCACAACGGCAACGCCGGCGAGCTCGACGCAGTCCGCAGCGGACGCCTCGACGACGTCGACCCCTGCGCGGCGTCGCTCTCCCAGTTCGCCGCAGAAATCGCCGGAGCGAAGCAGACCGCGCTCGCGCCGCCGTTCGAGGTGCAAGAGCTCTTCGCGGCGGCAGAAGCCGGCGACGCGCTGGGAGTCGCGGTGGTCGACGAGGCCGCCCGGCGCGTCGCGCTCCACGTCTTGCCGCTCGCGGCCACGCTCGATCTCCCGCTCGTGGTGCTCGGCGGCAGCGTCGGAGCGAACCCGGCGCTGCTCGAGCCGGTTCGCCGCCACCTCGAAGAGTGGCTGCCGTTCCCGGCTCCGCTGGTCGAGGTCTCGGCGCTCGGTGAGGCTGCGGTGATCGAGGGCGCTCTGGCTGCCGGCGTCGAAGCTGCACACGAACGCGTCTTCGAGCGACGCGTACGGCAGCGCGCTTCCTGAACCACCCCATTTGCCATACGGGCTGGGACGCTCCGCGTTTTGGCGTACGTTCTAAGCGCTGATGGGAATGTTCTTTCACGACCGTGGAGAGACGCCGCCTGAGAGGCCCGTCGATCCCGAGGTACGGCGCGCGAATATGCGCCGGATCGGGCCGCTCTTCAAGCCCTATTGGCGTCGCCTCGCGGTTCTACTCGGGCTGATCGTCGTTAGCGCCGGCCTCGGCGTTCTGCCCGCGTTCCTGCTCCGGCGCGTCCTGATCGCGATCGAGGCCCACGACACGCGCGGAGTCTCAGTGAACGCCGCCGCGATGATCGTGATCGCGATCGTCGCCGGCGTGCTCGGCGTGGTTCAGACGCTGTTGTCGAACCAGGTCGGGCAGCGGGTCATGCATGACCTGCGGGCCGCCGTGTTCCGCCACTTGCAGCGCCTCTCGCTCGCGTTCTTCACACGGACGCGGACGGGCGAAGTGCAGTCGCGCATTAACAACGACATCGGTGGCATCCAGAACGTCGTCACGAACACGGCGACGAGCATCGCCTCGAGCCTCACGACCGTGGTCGCGACCATGATCGGCATGCTGGTTTTGAGCTGGCAGCTCGCCCTCTTCGCGTTTGCCCTGATCCCAATCTTTGCTCTGCTCACGCGCCGGGTCGGAAATGAGCGGCGACGGATCGCCAAGACGACGCAAGAGTCGCTCGCCGACATCTCAAGCATCGTCCAGGAGTCGCTATCCGTGAGCGGGATCCTGCTTGGGAAGACGATGGGGCGAGGCGACGAGCTCGCGGACCGCTTCGAGGGCGAGTCGCTCAGGCTGGCCGATCTCGAAGTGCGTCAGCGGATGGCAGGCCGCTGGGTGATGGCCTCGATCCAGACGAGCTTCTCCGTCATGCCAGCGGCCGTCTACTGGCTGGGCGGCACTGTTCTCAGCCACACGATTTCGATCCCGACGATCATCGCCTTCACCACGCTGCAGACGCGGCTGTTCTTCCCGGTCGGCTCACTGCTCGGTGTCGGCCTCGACATCCAGACCTCGCTCGCGCTCTTCGACCGAATCTTCGAGTATCTCGACACGCCTGTCGACATCGCCGAGCGGCGGAGCCCGGTCGAGGCCGTCGAGGCGGGCAACGTCGTCTTCGACCGCGTCTGGTTCCGCTACGGCGACGAGGCCTGGACACTCCAGGACGTGAGCTTTGTCGTGCCGGCCGGGACGACAACCGCGCTCGTCGGCGAGACGGGCGCCGGCAAGACGACGCTCGGCTACCTCACCGCGCGCCTCTATGACGTCGAGCGCGGCTTCGTCTCAATCGGCGGCGTCGACGTACGCGACCTGTCGTTTGCGGCATTGGCGAATCTCGTCGGCGTTGTTTCTCAGGAGACCTATCTCTTCCACGCCTCGGTACGCGAGAACCTTCGCTTCGCGAAGCCCGACGCCACCGACGAGGAGCTCTACGCGGCAGCCGAAGCGGCGCGGATCCACCACGTGATCGCCGCGCTCCCGGAGGGCTACGACACGGTGGTCGGCGAGCGCGGTTACCGGTTCTCGGGCGGCGAAAAGCAGCGGATGGCGATCGCGCGCACAATTCTCCGCAACCCGCCGATCCTCGTCCTCGACGAAGCCACTTCGTCGCTCGACGCCGAAACGGAGAGGCTCGTGCAAGAGGCGCTCGACCGACTGTCGCAGGGCCGGACGACGATCGCGATCGCGCACCGACTTTCGACCGTCCGCGACGCGGAGCAGATCGTGGTCCTCGACCACGGCCGGGTCGTCGAGCGCGGCCGCCACGAGGAGCTGCTCGTGGCCGGCGGCCGCTACGCCGCGCTCGTTAGCCGCGACGCCGAGCTCGAACCCGCCGTGCTCGGTTAGCGGCGGCGGCTACGCCTAAGGACAGGAAGGGGAGTCATGACCACCACTGAACTTCGCGCCCACGCCGGCTTCCGCCGTGGAGGCGGCCGCTGGCTCGTCCCGCCCTGGACTGCGCCGGTGCTCCTCGTCAGTGCGGTGGTGCTGATCCCCTGGGTCGCAATCCTCTTTCTGACGCTGCCGCCCCACTACGTCGCCAACAACTGGCCTCTCGCCTGGGGAGGCTTCGATGTCGCCCTTGGCATCGCACTTGCCGCGACCGCGGTGCTGGTTGCGAGACGATCGCCCTTCGCGGAGATCACGGCCACGATCACGGGCACATTGCTCATCTGCGATGCGTGGTTCGATGTTCTCACCTCGCGGGGAACCTCGGACATTGCCCAGGCCCTCGCTTCTGCGCTGCTCGTCGAACTGCCCCTTGCCGCGCTCTGCTTCTGGATGGCAAGTAACCTCGCCCGCGCCGTCGAGATCGCACGGCCATTCCTGCAAGCGGCCGGATTTACGATCGCCGACTGCCGACTCGTCGCCCCTCAAGAGGAGGGCGCGCGCCACTAGAGGTCCTCGGCAAGTCCAGCGTGATCAAGACGGGACGCGGTACATCACTTGCCGTCTGCCGAGTCTCGTGACCTCGCGACTTCCTGCTGCAGAGCCAGCGGATGGGCCGGCGCTTGCGTCGTCCTCATGTGGCGTCTGGAGCGTGGGCCGG